>NZ_BRCY01000002.1:0-210598 GCF_023708045.1 Halomonas sp. NCCP-2165 | reverse complement strand
TCACCGCCCCCTGCCTGGTGATCGAGGGCGACGGGGCGCGGCTCGATGGCGCGGACGATGCCGCTGATGCTGGCGTGCAGGGCGGCGGAGACCCGGCCCTGGGGGCGGGCGATCACCTGGCCGGTGCGCACCCGCTCGCCGACTGCCACGCAGGGCTCGGCGGGCTGACCGCGGTGCTGGGTCAGGGGTAGCACGACGACGCGGGGCAGCGGCGCCTCGCGTAGCGGTTCCCGGGTGCTCCGGGCCTTGCGGGTGGGCGGATGGATACCGCCGGGAAAGTCGAAACGACGGCTCATCTGGATGCGGCTCCGGCAATGCTCGGCGGATCATGGCGGTCGCTGGCGATCAACTCGGGGCGTGGCCAGTGCCAGGCATCCGGCTCCCGGGGGCGCAACTCGATGCAGTCCACCGGGCAGGGCTCCAGGCAGAGGTCGCAGCCGGTGCACTCCTCGGCGATCACCGTATGCATCTGCCGGGCGGCGCCGAGGATGGCATCCACCGGGCAGGCCTGGATGCACTTGGTGCAGCCGATGCACTCGGCCTCGCGGATATAGGCCACCCGGGGCACATCCTGGGCCTCGCCGTCCAGGGGCTCGGGCTCGCGCCCCAGCAGGTCGGCCAGGGCGGCGATGGTGGGTTCGCCCCCGGGAGGGCACTTGTTGATCGCCTCGCCCCGGCCGATCGCCTCGGCATAGGGGCGGCAGCCCGGGTAGCCGCACTGGCCGCACTGGGTCTGGGGCAGCAGGGCGTCGATCTTCTCGACGACGGGGTCGCCCTCGACCTTGAAGCGCTCGGCGGCGAAGCCCAGCAGGGCGCCGAAGGCCAGCGCCAGGCCGAGCAGGACCAGAATGGCGGTGAACACGTCCGACATCATTGCCCTTGCACCAGCCCGGCGAAGCCCATAAAGGCCAGCGACATCAGGCTGGCGCTGATCATGGCGATGGCCGCGCCGCGAAAGGGGCGCGGCACGTCGGCCAGGGCCAGGCGCTCGCGCAGGGCGGCGAAGAGCACCAGCACCAGGGAGAAGCCCAGGGCCGCGCCCAGGCCATAGAGGCCGGCCTCGATCAGGCTCGACTCGCGGCGCACCGAGAGCAGCGCCACCCCCAGCACCGCGCAGTTGGTGGTGATCAGCGGCAGGAAGATGCCCAGCACCTGATGCAGCAAGGGGCTGGTCTTCTTGACCATCAGCTCGGTGAACTGCACCACGGCGGCGATCACCAGGATAAAGGCGATGATGCGCAGGTACTCGAGCCCCAGGGGCGCCAGCAACTGGTGATAGACCAGGTGGCTGGCCAGGGCCGAGAGGGTCAGCACGAAGGTGGTCGCCGCGGCCATGCCGAAGGCCGACTCCAGCTTGCTGGAGACGCCCATGAAGGGGCACAGGCCGAGGAACTGCACCAGCACGAAGTTGTTGACCAGGGCGGTGCTCACCAGGATCAGCAGGAAGTCGCTCATTAGCCTCCCCGGGGCAGCGCCCGGCGCCGCCCGCTACGTGGTCTTAACGGACTCGCTGACCCGGCTCGGCACCGGAATCCGGCGACAGCAGGTAGATGCCGTCGTCGTCGCCGGCGGCCAGCACCATGCCCTCGGAGACGCCGAAGCGCATCTTGCGCGGCGCCAGGTTGGCCACCATCACGGTGAGGCGACCCTCCAGGGCCTCCGGGGCGTAGGCGGAGCGGATGCCGGCGAAGACGGTGCGGCTCTCGCCGCCCAGGTCGAGGGTCAGTTGCAACAGTTTGTCGGCCTTCTCCACGTACTCCGCCTTGGCGATGCGGGCGATGCGCAGGTCCACCTTGGCGAAGTCGTCGAAGGCGATCTCGGGGGCGATGGGGTCGTCGGCCAGGGGACCCTTGGGGGTCTCCTTGAGTTTCTGTTCTTCCACCAGGTCCTCCTTAGATGCCGCCATCATGGCATCGATCTTGTCGCGCTCGACGCGGGTCATCAGCGGTTTGAACTTGGCGATCTCGTGATCCAGCAGCACCGACCGACGGCTCTCCCAAGCGAGGCTGTCGAGCTTCAGGAAGTTCCGTGCCCCCTCGGCCATGGCCGGTACCACCGGCGCCAGGTAGACCATCAGCTGGCGGAACAGGTTGATGCCCACCGAGCAGATATCCAGTACCTCCTGCTCGCGGCCCTCCTGCTTGGCCAGCACCCAGGGCTCGGCCTCGGCGATATAGGTGTTGGCCTCGTCGGCCAGCTCCATGATCAGGCGCATGGCGCGGCCGAACTCGCGGGCCTCGAACTGCTCGGCGATCTCGTCGCCGGCGGCGATAAAGCGCGCCACCCGCTCGGGCTCCGCACAGTGGGCGGAGAGCTTGCCGCCGCCGAGCTTCTTGACGAAGCCGGCGCAGCGGCTGGCGATATTGACCACCTTGCCCACCAGGTCGCTGTTGACCCGGGCGGCGAAGTCGTCGAGGTTGAGGTCCAGGTCATCGACCCGGGAGGTGAGCTTGGCGGCGAAGTAGTAGCGCAGGTACTCCGGGTTGAGGTACTCGGCGTAGGTGGCGGCCTTGATAAAGGTGCCCCGGGACTTGGACATCTTGGCGCCGTTGACGGTGACGAAACCGTGGCAGTTCACCGCCGTGGGGGTGCGGAACTCGGCGCCATGCAGCATCGCCGGCCAGAACAGCGCATGGAAGTAGACGATGTCCTTGCCGATAAAGTGATAGATCTCGGCGTCGGAGCCCGGCTTCCAGTAGCTGTCGAAGTCGAGGCCCTCGCGCTCGCATAGCGCCTTGAAACTGGCCAGGTAGCCGATGGGGGCATCCAGCCAGACATAGAAGTACTTGCCCGGGGCATCGGGGATCTCGAAGCCGAAGTAGGGGGCGTCCCGGGAGATATCCCACTCGTTGAAGCCGGCCTCGAACCACTCCATCAGCTTGTTGCGGATCTGCGGCTGGACATGGCCGTCGTTGATCCAGTCGTTCAGGAAGTCGGCGAAGTCGGGGAGCTTGAAGAAATAATGGGTGGAGCTGCGCACCTCGGGGGTGGCCCCGGAGATCGCCGAGACCGGGTCGATCAGCTCCGCCGGGGTGTAGGTGGCGCCGCAGGCCTCGCAGTTGTCGCCATACTGGTCGTCGGTCTTGCACTTGGGGCAGGTGCCCTTGATAAAGCGGTCGGCCAGGAAGAGTCCCTTGACCGGGTCATACATCTGCTCGATATCGCGGGTGGCGATATGCCCCTGGTCGCGCAGCCGGGTGTAGATCAGCTCGCTGAAATAGCGGTTCTCGTCGGAGTGGGTGGAGTGGTAGTTGTCGAAGGCCACCCCGAAATGGGCGAAGTCCCGCTGGTGCTCCTGGCTGACCCGGTCGATCAGCGCCTCGGAGGTGATGTCCTCCTGCTCGGCGCGCAGCATGATGGCGGTGCCATGGGCGTCGTCGGCGCAGACGTAGTGGCACTGGTGGCCGCGGCTCTTCTGGAAGCGCACCCAGATATCAGTCTGGATATACTCCAGCAGGTGGCCCAGGTGGATGGCGCCATTGGCGTAGGGCAGGGCGCTGGTGACCAGGATCTTGCGCGGAGCGCTGGCGGAATTCGACATGGTGACTCTGGGGTTCCCGTGCTTGGGTGGAGGGCACGCCCCCACGCGGAAAATGACCGTGAAATCAGGCGTCGATTGTAGCCGGCTTCGGGGCGGGCTGCACCCTTGGGCCGGTGATTAGCCGGCCCCATTGCAGCGATAACCATCCGCCGTTGCTGGCTCGGGGCTACCTGGTGGCAGGTCGCCCTAACGGCGATAGACGCCGAAATGGTCCAGGCCCTGGTCGGCCAGGTGCAGGGCCTGCATCCGGCTCATCACCCCCTGGTCGCAGTAGAGCAGGTAGTGGCGGTCCCGGGGCAGTGCCTGGGCGCGTTCCTGGAGCTCGTAGAAGGGAATCGCCAGCAGCTCGGTGTCGGGCAGCGACAGGGGCGTGGCTTCGCGCTCGTCCGGGTGGCGGATATCGATGACGCTGATCCTGGGCGCCTCGGCCAGGGCGGCTTCGCCATCCAGGGTGGTGATCTCCGGCAGGCTGGCCTGGTCGGCGATCAGGCGATCCGAGCGGGTGCGAGTGGCCGCCGCCAGGGCCGCGTCCAGCACGCTGAAGTCGAAGGCGGCCTCGGCCTCTTCCAGCTCGCCGCGCTTGACCTTGAGGCTGGGGCGGTTGGAGATCACCCCGCAGTACTCCGGCATGCTCTCGGAGAAGGCCGCGGTGCCGATATGGCGGGCCTCGTCGATGATCGTCTGCTTGTCGTCGGCGACCACCGGGCGCAGCACCAGGCGCTCGGTGACCCCATCGATCATCGCCAGGTTATGCAGGCTCTGGCTGGAGACCTGGGCGATCGCCTCGCCGGTGACCAGGGCGGGGATCCGTGCCCGGGCGGCGACCCGCTCGGCGATCCGCAGCATCATGCGCTTGAGCACCACCCCCATGAGGTGATCGGGAATGGTGGTGAGGATCTCCTTGACCACCCCCTCGAAGGGCACCGAGAGAAAGTTCACCTTGTGGGTGGGGCTGTAGCGCTGCCAGAGGTAGTGGCTGATGGCGCGCACCCCCTGTTCATGGGCGGGCCCGCCCAGGTTGAAGAACAGGAAATGGCTCTTTACCCCGCGGCGCATCATGCGATAGGCGGCCACCGGGGAGTCGTAGCCGCCGGACATCAACACCAGGGCGCTCTCCTGGGTGCCCAGGGGGTAGCCGCCGAGGCCCGGCCAGCGGCGGCCGATCAGCTGCAGGCGCTCGCGGTTGACCTCCAGGGCCAGGGTCACCTCGGGGCGGGTGAGGTCGACTCGGGCGTCGTCGGCACCGGTCAGCAACTTGCCCCCCAGGTAGCGCTCCAGGTCGGCGGAGGTGAAGTCGTGCTTGCCCTTGCGCTTGACCCGCACCCGGAAGGACTTGCCGGCGATACGCGGCAGCCACAGGGGCAGTACCCGCTCGGCGATCGCCTCAAAGTCTCCCAGCGGCGAGTTCTCCACCGCCAGCACCTCGTGGATGCCGGGCACCCGCCCCAGGGCGGACTCGAATTCGACCAGCGCCTCGGTGCCCAGCGGCTGGCTCAGGGCGATCTCGATGGCGTCCCAGGACGCGCTCAGGCGTGCCTCCCGGTCATAGTCATCCACCACCTTGCGCAGGTTGCGGCGCAGGCACTTGATCAGGTTCTTGCGGGCCGACTTGGACTTGATGGTGATCTCGGGAAACAGCTTGATCAGATAATTCATGGGGATCGACGAGCTTGGGCTGGCGGGTGGGGGCGGCATTCTACCCGCTCGGCCGTGGGCCCGCAAAAAGCGCCGCCACCCCGGGGTGGCGGCATGACTCAGTGATGCAGGCTGAAATGCCCGTGGGGCATGCTGGCCATCAGCTTCTGGAAATCGCGGCCGCTCATATGCACCAGGGTCTCGTGGTCGCCCGCCTCGAAGTAGATATCCGGCTCGGCGGTAAGGCGATCGTCGACCCACACCTCCAGGCCATAGGCCTGACCCAGGGGCGTGGTGGCGCCGGGGTCGCAGTCGTCGAAGTGGCGCTGGATCTCCTCCTCGGAGGCGAGGCGCAGGCGCTCATGCATCAGCTCGGTAAGGCGCACCATGTCGACATCGCAGCTGCCGGGCACCACCGCCAGGCGATTGCCGGTGTCGGCATGCAGCATCACCGCCTTGGCCAGCTGATCGCCGGTGATATGGGTCTGCTCGGCGATATGATCGGCGCTGACCGCGCGGGGGTGGCGCACTTCCTCGTAGTCGATATCCTGGGAGCGGAGGTACTCCCGAAGTGTCATTGCCATGGCCATGGCGGGGGCTCCTTCGGCCATCGGGCCGGGGTGAAGGGGGAATCGCCTCCCTGCGTGACACGAGGCCATGATGTCCTGGCCTCTCCTCAAGCATAGTCGGCCCGGCGTGATATGCGGGTGATCGGGAGGCGCAATGAAGGCGTGGACAAGCGGGCTGTTGATGCTGGCGCTGACGGGCTGTGGCGACCCGGCGCCGCGGGAGGCGCCCCTGCAGATGCTGGTGGCCGACCCCGGTTCCTTCGACGGCCAGCGGGTGGCGACCCGGGGGGTGGTGCGCCATTTCGAGGCGCCGCTGCACTACTGGATCGAGGACGCGGCGCTCAACCGGGTCGAGCTGTTTCCCCGGGAGGCGGCGGCGCCCCTGCTGGGGCATGAGGTGCGCGTCGTGGGGACCTTTCGTTATGCCCCTGGGGCGGGGCGCTCCCTGTCGCTGGAGACCATCAGGCCGCTGACGGCGGAGTGATCGCAGCCCTGCCGCAGATGGCGGGTCAGGATCGGCTCCATGCCCTTGAGGATCTGCACCGGCAGTGCCGAGGTGAAAGCGAAATCGTCGGCGCCGCGACCGGGCACGAAGGCGGTCAGGGTGCCGAAGTGATCGTCGCCGAGGAAGAAGACGAAGGTGGCGGTGCGGTTGCGGGCCCGGGAATCGAGGAGCTGTCCGCTGCGTCCCCGGGTCTCGATACGGTTGTCGCCGGTGCCGGTCTTGCCGCCCAGGGCCAGGGGCGTGCCGTCCTGGGTGGTGAAGCTGCCCGCCAGGCGCCGCGCCGTGCCGGCCTCCACCACCTGGGTCAGGGCGGCGCGCAGGGTGCGGGCCACCTCCGGGGCCATGACGCGCTCGCCGGCATCCTGGACGGGGGCCAGGCGGGTCTCGTAGGGGGTGTCGGCGGCGAAATGCAGGCCATCGATGCGCAGGGTCGGCAGCCGTTCGCCATTGTTGAGGATGATGCCCACCAGCTCGGCCAGGGACGCCGGACGATCCCCGGAGCTGCCGATGGCGGTGGCCAGGGAGGGCACCAGGCGCTCGAAGGGGTAGCCCAGGCGCGCCCAGCGTCGGTGGATCTCGTCGAAGGCATCCCGTTCCAGCAGGGTGCGGATGCGGCTGTCCCGGGCGCCGCGGTGGCGGGAGGTGAAGAGCCATTCATAGACGTGCTGGCGCTCGGCGGTGCTGGCGGCTACCAGTTCCCGGTAGGTGGCCTGGGGGTGCGTATGCAGATAGCCCACCAGCCACAGCTCCAGGGGATGGATGCGTGCCACATAGCCCTGGTCATTGAGGTCGTAGGCGCCGGGGCCGTAGTCATGGTAGAGGCGCTCGATGCGCTCCTCGGGCACGGCGTCGCCGAGGCGCTCGCGGAGAAAGGCGCGGAAGGTCGCGAGATCGGCATCGGGCAGCACATAGCGGTGGGCGGCGGCGAGTCGCGAGGCCAGTGGGCGGACGCCCTCGAAGAGCGTTTCCAGGCGCGCCTGTGGCGCGAGCGAACGGTACTCGCGCCAGAAGCGACTCAGGAACACCTGGCCCTCCTGATCGGCGAAGCGGCTCAGGTAGAGCATGCGCAGCGGGTGGTCGTCGTCCTCCAGCAGGCGGCGCCGGTCCGGATGGCGGTAGATATGGTGATTGACGATATCCCGCATCAGGCGCACGAAGGGCAGGTTGAGGGACTCGCGCAGGGCCTCCTCCAGGGTGGGGCGGCGACGGTCGTCCCGGCGGTTGAAGTTGCTGAAGGTGTGTTCGCCGCCGCCGGTGAAGAAGCGTTCATAGGGGCTCGCCGAATAGCGCCTTGCCATGGCCTCGGCCAGCAGGGCCTCCAGGGAGAGCTCCGGCTCGGCCCGCAGGCGGTCGATCACCCAGCGGCTCAGGGCGTCCTGGCGATCCACCGACACGGCACCCAGGGCCTCGGGGGGCAAGAGGCGGTACCGGGCATGGAGCTCGGCGAGGATCTCCAGGTAGGTGGCCAGCACGCGCAGCTTGGCGGTGGAGCCCAGCTCCAGCTTGCTGCTCTCGTTGAGGTCGAAGGGCTGGCCGGTATTGTCGGTCTGTACCCGCACCAGGAAGCCGGCCTCGCTGCGCTCGTAGAGGGTGAAGCTGTAGGTCACCTCGGCGGTGCGCTCGGCGTCGAGCAGGCGGTGCCCGAGGATGCCCAGCTCGGCGGCCACCTGGGGGTCGGCCAGGCTCGCCAGGTAGTCGGTGACCTCGCTCTGCAGCGCCCCGTTCAGGGTGGTGCTGGCCTCCAGGTCCAGGCGGTCCAGGTCATAGAAGGAGAGCCCCAGCAATCCCGCCAGCTGGGCCCTGGCCACTTGTCGTCCCTTGTCGCTGGGTAGGCGGTGGGTCACCGGGTCGCTGTCGAAATCGCGAAACTCGAGGCGCTGGGCCAGGGCGGCATCGCGGAGTTCGCCCTCCACCAGCCGGGCCTCGTGGAGCAGGCGCAGGTAGCTGTCGGTGAGGTGTTCCAGGTCGTCGCGACCGCCGTTGAGGTACCAGGCGGGGCGCCGCTGGGCGATCATCAGCGCCACCACCCGGCGTAGCGCCTGGCCCCGCTGGGGTAGCTCCTCCGGGGCGGCGAAGGCCGGCTCCAGCAGTCGGTTGACCTCGTCGAAATCGGCGCCGAACCAGACCCAGAGGCCGTCGCCCAGCCCGTGCACTTCGCCGTACCCCGGCGCCGCCGCCAGGGGCACCGAGTTCAGATAGTCTCGCGCCAGGTCCTGGCGGGCGGTCAGGGTCTCGGCGCCGCGGCGGTAGGTGCGCACGCTGGCGGAGAGCATCTGACGCAGCTTCTCCCGCGGCGAGGCGGTGCGCCCGCCCGGGGAGTGGCGGAACTTCTCCATCTGGGTCGCCAGGGTGCTGCCCCCGGCGCTCTGCCCCTCGAGCTCCAGGGCGCGGCCCACCTGGGAGAGGGCGGCGCGAGCGAAGCGCGGCCAGTCCACCGCCGGGTTGGCATAGCGGTGGGTGGTATCGAGCAGGCCGCGATTCTCGATAAACAGCAGCGATTCGAGGGCCAGGTCGGGGACGGCGGCGAAATGGGGATAGTGGCGCCTCGGGTAGCGCGCCGCGTAGTAGGGGTGGCCGCGACACTCCTCGACGGTCAGGCCGGTGCGGGTCTTCTCGGCATAGGGGACATAGAAGCCACGGCTGGCGTAGTCATGAAGGGCCGGGCTGAAGCGCACCTGGGCGGCGACCTCGTAGCCGCGCGCCTCGAGGCGCGCCTGGAAGCGTGGCAGGTCGACATAGCCGAAGCGTTGATCGAAGGGGCCGTGGCGGGGGAACTGCAGGCGATCGCTGGGTCCGGGGGCCAGGGTGTAGTCCAGGTCGGCGGCGAAGCGGGACAGCTCCCTGGCCTGCCAGCGGGAGGTGCGCGCCTCCGCCGCCAGCAGGGACACGATGGCGGCGACCAGCAGCGCCGTCAACGACAGCAGCAGCAGGCGCCAGGGCCATCTGGGCCCGATGTCGCTCTCGCGACGACGGCCGACCGCGTTCGGCACGCTCTCCATCCCCCACTCCTCGATGGCTACCGCCTGTGACTTATCAGCCTAGTGGGGGATGCGGCGAAGGGCAGGGGTATCTGGAGGGGCTCTCGATTCGGCCTGTCAACGCTCGGCGTGGCTGGCTCAGGCGACCTGGGCCAGCCAGTCGGTGAGGTTGTAGTAGTTGCTGATGCGCGCCACCTTGCCGTCGCGCAGGGTGAAGAAGGCGCCGGCCGGCAGCACATAGCGCTGGCCCCGGGCCTCGGGAAGCCCCTCGTCGGTGGTCAGGTACTCGCCATGCACCACGAATTCCGCCGCGGCCCGCTCTCCATCGGCATGGGGCAGGATCACCAGGTCCTCGAGGCGCTCCCGGTAGCAGCGGTTCATGTGCGCCATGAAGTCGGCGAAGGCGGCCTTGCCCACCTGGCGCTCGCCCTGGTTGATGTCATGGGCGACGTCCTCGGTCAGTAGCGCGAGGAAGGCGTCCATGTCGCCGCCATTGAAGGCGTCGTAGTAGGCCTGGATCACGTCCTGGGGATGCATGGGCAAGACTCCTGGTCGGGGTGGGTCGGTGGCGTGAATCGCTGCCATGCTAACAGGGTCGGCGCCATGCAAATGCCTGGTCGCGCCATGCGCGGCGCCGGTGACGACCCGGGTCACCCGGCCATGATCGACGCAGGAGGGTTCACCATGAACGAAGAAGTCTTCAACCTGAGCATCCGTCGCTTCCTCAAGCGCGCGGGGATCGGGGCGCAACGGGAGATCGAGCACGCGGTGGAGGCGGCCCTGGCCGAGGGGCGGATCTCGCCCCGGGAGCCCCTGGCGGCCACCATGACCCTGGAGGTGGGCGGCCTCCAGCTGCGGGTAGTGTTCGAGGGCGATATCGTCCTGGAGGAGTAGGGCGGCGGGGTCGGTGAATATTACCATTTGCTGCATCATTCGCGATGGGCGAACTTGTCAATAGGACATTTTGTCGCACTATCAACGCCGCGCTATCCGTGAGGTGCAAGATGCAGCGCTTATATTTTCTGACCTCGGACCTCGACACCACGGTCAATATCGCCCATGAACTCAGCGACCTGGCCCTGACCGAGGACGAGGTGCATGTGCTGGGCAAGGAGTGGGAGCCGCTTCGTGAGCGGGGCGTGCATAACGCCACCCTGCGGCAGACCTCCGATGTGGTCAACGCCGGGGTGCGCGGCCTCAAGTATGGGGTCGTGCTGGGCGCCCTGCTGGGATGGGCGGTGCACCTGGGGCTGGGCGATCAGGGCTTCGGCCTGGGCTGGACGGTACTGGTGATGACGGTCTTCGGGGCCCTGTTCGGGATCTGGACCAGCACCATGATCGGCGTCTCGGTACACGACGTGAAGATCGACAAGTTCGAGAAGGAGCTCGAGGCGGGGGCCTACCTGATGCTGGTGGACGTGCCCGAGGATCGCGAGCGGGAGATCTACTCGGCGATTCACCGCCACCACCCGGAGGTGGTGATCGACAAGGTGACCCGGGACGAGCGCCAGCACCACCTGGGCGTCGGCGACTAGCCGGGGGCTCCCTTCACTCCTATTCCACCCGGGTCACCGCCTGGCGACGCGGATCGACATGCCAGGCCAGTCCCTGGCGGGCATTGTGCTCCAGCTCGGCGATTACCTGGGCGCCCAGGAGCAGGATGATGGCGCCCGCCTCCAGGCTCAGCAGCACCACGATCAGGGTCGCCACCGAGCCGTAGACCACGTTCACCAGCGACAGCTGGGTGAAGTAGAAGAGCAGCAGCAGGCGAACCCCCTCCCATAGCAGGGCGGCCACGAAGCCCCCGGCCAGCGCTCTCTTCGGCGCCACCCGGACCACCGGCAGCACCTTGTAGATGGCACTGAATAGGGTGAAGACGCCGAGGAAACTCACCAGGTTGAGCATCGGGTCGGAGAGTCCGGCCAGGGGCAGGCGGTGCCCGGTCAGCGCCTGCCAGGCATCGCCGAGGGTGGCGGTGAGGCTGACCGAGAGGGTCAGCGCCAGCAGGCCCAGGCCGAGCATCAGCATAAAGGCGTAGGGCAGCAGTACCGAGACCCAGAAGCGGCGTTGCGGAGCGGCGAGGTCGGGCGCATGGAAGATGATCGCCAGGGCATCCTCGAGCATGCGAAAGGCGAAGGAGCTGAACAGCAGCAGCACGCCGAGTCCCATCAGCCCGATGCCGTCGCGCCCCTTGAGCAATCCGCGTACCGCGTCGAGCAGCAGGTCGGCATGGGCCGGCGTCAGGTGGTGGGCCTGGAGCGCCAGGAGTTCGAGTAGTTGCCTCTCGTCGACCAGATGAGAGAGCAGCACCACCAGCAGGGTGAACAGCGGAATGATCGACAGCAGGATGTTGTAGCCCACGCCGCCGGCCAGCAGGATGCCGCGATTGCGCAGGAAGGCCGACACTACCCGCAGGGCGAATCTCAGCAGGCGCGGCGTCTGGCTGGGGTGCATCGCGCCTCCCGGACGTCGTGGCATGCCTGACAGCGTAGACCAGCCAGGCTCGGCAGGGCGAGGGCGCGCGACCAACGCTCAGGGGTCGACGACTCGCAGCTCGTCGCCGCGCTCCTCGAGGGTGAAGCGTCCCTCGTCCAGGGCCTCGATCCAGTCCAGGGTCGCCGCAATGCCGCCGAACGGATAGAAGTGCAACCGCAGGCCCGCCGGAGGGGCCTCGGCCAGGGCCAGCACCTGGCGCGTCGGCGGTTGCGGGCGAGCCAGGCGCAGCAGCCGCTTGCCCTGCCGGGCCAGGGCGGCACGGGAGGCGCCGACCCCGCAGGAGAGGGCGTACTTGCCGAGGGTGGCGAGGCTCGCGGGGCCGGGCAGGCCGGCGCGGATCGGCAGATCCAGGGCCAGTTCCTCGAGGCGCCGATGCCAGGCCAGTAGTGGCTCGGCATCGAAGAGGAACTGGGTGACCGCCCAGGCCGACAGGCCGTGACGCTCGGCATAATCGCGTTTGCTGATCAGGGCCGCCTCCAGGGCGCCGGCGTCGGCCTGGGGGTGACCCTCGGGGTGGCCGGCCATGGCCAGGCGCCGGATGCCGTGATCGCGCAGGTCGATCGCCTCCAGCAGGGCCAGGCTGTCGGCATAGGGGCCGTGCGGCGCGGCCAGGCTGCCGGCCAGCAACAGCACCGCATCGACCCCGGCGCGGTGGGTCAGGCCCAGCAGCCAGCTCTCCAGGGTGGTGCGGTCGGGAATGGCACGGGCGACCAGGTGAGGGACGGGGTCATAGCCCTGGGTCTTGAGGCGCTCGGCGGTGGCGATCACCTCTTCGAAAGGGTGGCCCGGCAGGTGGGTGATATAGATCTGGGTCCCGGGGGGCGGCGCCCGCGAGGCCAGGGCCTCGACGGTGCGCGGGGTCACCTCCAGGGACCAGTCGTGCACCAGCCGGCGCAGGCGATCGCGGCGGGACGGCTGGGGCGCACCCGGCAGGGCGCCCCCCAGCCGTCCGGGGGCGAGCTCGTCGAAGCGGTTCATGGGGCGCAGCCTGAGATCGCTCATTGGGCGAAGTCCTGGCCGCGGGCCCGGGCGGCCTCCCGGGCGCTGGGGTTGACCGAGGCGCGGAAGGGCAGTTCCACCACCCGGGCGGCTACGGCCTCGCCCGGGCGCTCGGCATAGGGTTCCGGCAGCCAGACCCGTAGCGGGGTCTCCAGGGCCTGGTGAGTGACCGGGACATAGCCCATGGCGATGTTGGTGCCCAGTTCCGGCGAGTACCAGGGCGAGGTCACGTAGCCGATGGGCTCGTCACCCTGGGGGTCGGAGATCAGCCAGAAATCGGGGGCATAGTCGTCGATGGGGTGGCCGCCCAGCACCAGGCCCACCAGGGTCTGGCGGAAGGGGTAGCGGCCCTGATCCAGCTCGGCGCGCACCGCCTCCAGGGCGCGGCGACCGATATAGTCCACGGCCTTCTGGCGCGGCACCTGATAGCCCAGGTTGCACTGGAAGGGCAGGGTCTCCTGATCCATGTCCTGGCCCCAGGAGAGGATGCCGGCGGCGATGCGGCGATGGTGGGCGGGGGCGATCACCGCCAGGTTGTGCTTCTCGCCGGCCGCCAGCACCGCCTCCCAGAGGTTCTCGGCGTCCCGGCTGGCCTCGCGCAGGTAGATCTCGTAGCCCTTCTCGCCGGTGAAGCCGGTCTGGGAGACCACTACCGAGCAGCCGGCGATCGTCGCTTCCAGCAGGCCGTAGTAGGGCAGGGTGCGCACCGCCTCGCCCACCAGGTCGACCATCAGGGCCTCCGACCTGGGTCCCTGGATCTGCAGCGGCGCCACGTCGATCTCGCCGATGCTGACGTCATAGCCCAGCCCCAGGTTGACCCCGCGCAGCCAGAGCTCCAGGTCGCTGTCGGAGATCGAGAACCAGAACTCGTCCTCGGCCAGGCGCAGCAGCACCGGGTCGTTGATGATGCCGCCCTCGTCGTTGCAGAGGATCACGTACTTGCCGTGCAGCGGCGCGATGGCGCTGGCATTGCGGGTGATGACCTTGTCGACGAAGGCCTCGGCATCGGGGCCCTGGACGCGGATCTGGCGCTCCACCGCCACGTTCCACAGGGTCACGTCTTCCACCAGGGCGCGGTACTCCACCATGGCGCCACCGTCCTCGGGGCGCACATAGCCCCGCGGATGGTACATGCGGTTGTAGACGGTGGCCCGCCAGCAGCCCGCCTCCTGGGAGAGGTGCCAGTAGGGCGACTTGCGCACCCGGGTGGAAATCAGCAGCTCGGTGGGGGTGGGGCCGGACTGGCGCAGATTGATGGGAACGCGTCGCGGCGTCTGGTCGACGCTCTGGCACTGCTGGCGAGCGTAACGCAGGCGGGGGCTCAGATTGGTGATGCTGGCGTCGGACATGGCACACCTCCCGGGGGTTGCCGTGGCTCTCCTTGGCAGTGTGTGTCGCGGCGTGGGTTTTGGATGTGCTGATCGCGACACCCTTTGCCGCGAGGATGTCCTTATTGCGACCTAGACTGAGCAAGTGTGTCGATGATGGGGCCCGGCCCCGGGAGGTGAGACATGAGTGCGACCTACCTCGGTAGCTGCTTCTGCGGTGCCGTGACATTGGAGGTCAGCGGCGAGCCGGTAGCCATGGGCTACTGTCACTGCGACTCCTGCCGTCACTGGTCGGCGGGGCCAGTCAACGCCTTTACCCTGTGGAAGCCGGAGAGCGTCAGGGTGACCCGGGGGGCGGAGCGGCTCGGCAGCTTCGCCAAGACGCCGGCCAGTCGGCGCCAGTGGTGCACCCGCTGCGGCGGTCATGTGATGACCGAGCATCCGGCCATGGGGCTGGTCGATGTCTATGCGGCGGTTATTCCCGAGCTGCCCTTCGCCCCCAGGCTGCATGTGCACTATCAGGAGGCGGTGCTGCGCATCCATGACGGCCTGGAGAAGATGAAGGACGTGCCCGCGGCGATGGGTGGTTCCGGCGAGACCCTGCCGGAGTAGGTGGCGCGGGGCGAGGACGGGGGGCCGTCGCGCGGCTGCTAGCGCCCCAGCAGGCGCAGGACCTCCTCGTCGCTGGTCTGATCGAAGCGCCGGTACCACTGCCCCACGGCGCGGAATCGCGCCGGCTGATGCAGGCAGACCAGGGTGTCGACTCGGGTCGCCAGGCGCGCCAGGGCCTCGGGGGCGGCCACAGGCACCGCCACCACCAGCCAGGCAGGATGCGCCTGGCGTACCGCCATGACCGCCGCCTCCAGGGTGGCGCCGGTGGCCAGGCCATCGTCGACCAGGATCACCTGGCGATCCTTCAGGGGCGGCGGCGGGGCGTCGCCCCGGTAGCGCGCACGGCGACGCTCCAGCTCGGCGGTCTCGGCCGCGATCACCGCCTGGACGTCGTCCTCGGAGAGCCGCAGGGCCTGGATCATGGCATCATCGCGATAACAGGCCCCGCCCTCGGCGAGGGCGCCCATGGCCACTTCCGGGTTCCAGGGCAGCCCCAGCTTGCGCACCAGCCAGACCCCCAAGGGCGCCGTCAGGGCCTGGGCGATCTCCCAGGCCACCGGCACGCCGCCCCGGGGCAGCCCCAGGACGATGGGGTCGGGGCCCCGGGGCAGGGCGGCGACGCGTTCGGCCAGTTGGCGCCCGGCATCGTGTCGATCGGCGAAGGGGGTGGTCATGAGCTGGCTCTCGAGGGGGCCTGATTGGAGCCTATGCCAGGCGTCGCGGCTTGGCAAAGAGGCGGCGTGAAAAGTCGAGTGCGCCACTTGGTTATGCGCCGGGCGGCGGGGTTATACTGGCGGCGACCGGTGAGCCGGTCGCCATTTATAGCGAGATGGAGTCGACCGTGATCGAAGGGGTGAAGCATATCGTGGCCGTGGCGTCCGGCAAGGGCGGCGTCGGCAAGTCCACCGTGACCGCCAACCTGGCGCTGGCGATGGCCGCCGAAGGCTATCGGGTCGGCCTGCTGGATGCCGATATCTATGGGCCCAGCCAGGCGCGGATGCTGGGGATCGGCGAGGGGGTGCGGCCTCAGCAGGCCGGTGAGAACCGCTTCAAGCCGCTCGAGGCCCACGGCATCCAGGCCATGTCCATGGCCTTCCTGGTGGATATCAACGAGCCGATGGTGTGGCGGGGCCCGATGGTGGCCGGCGCCTTCCAGCAGCTGCTGACGCAGACCGCCTGGGATGACCTGGACTATCTGTTTATCGATATGCCGCCGGGCACCGGGGATATCCAGTTGACCCTCTCCCAGAAGGTGCCGGTAGCCGGGGCGGTGATCGTCACCACGCCGCAGGACATCGCCCTGCTGGATGCCCGCAAGGGCATCGAGATGTTCCGCAAGGTCAAGGTGCCGGTGCTGGGGGTGGTGGAGAACATGAGCCTGCACACCTGCTCCCAGTGCGGCCATAGCGAGCCGATCTTCGGCGAGGGCGGTGGCGAACGCCTGACCGCCCAGTACGAGACGCGCCTGCTGGGCCAGCTGCCCCTGGCCCTGTCGGTTCGTGAGCAGGCGGATGGCGGGCGTCCCACGGTGGTGGCGGAGCCCGACGGCGAGGTGGCGGCCAGCTTCCGGGCCATGGCCCGTCAGGTGGCCGGGGAGATCGCCGCCCAGGCCGAGGCGGGGCCGAGCATCTCCTTCGGCGATTGAGTCGCCGGCTGTGGTTTTTATTCCGGGGCAGGGCCGTTATCATGACGGCCCTTCTTCGTTTGCCACCCAGTGGATGACCCGATGAGCATCAAGTCCGATACCTGGATCCGTCGCATGGCCGCCGAGCATGGCATGATCGAGCCCTTCGAAGCCGATCAGGTGCGCTACGTCAATGACCAGCGGGTCATCTCCTACGGCACCTCCAGCTACGGCTACGATGTGCGCTGTGCCGACGAGTTCAAGGTGTTCACCAATATCCACTCGGCGGTGGTGGATCCCAAGGCCTTCGACGACAAGAGCTTCGTCGACGTCAAGGGGGATGTCTGCATCATCCCGCCCAACTCCTTCGCCCTGGCGCGTACCGTGGAGTACTTCCGCATTCCGCGCAGCGTCCTGACCATCTGCCTGGGCAAGTCCACCTACGCCCGCTGCGGGATCATCGTCAACGTGACGCCGCTGGAGCCGGAGTGGGAGGGGCATGTGACCCTGGAGTTTTCCAATACCACCAACCTGCCGGCGAAGATCTATGCCAACGAGGGCGTGGCACAGATGCTCTTCCTGGAGTCCGACCAGGTCTGCGAGACCTCCTACAAGGACCGCGGCGGCAAGTACATGGGCCAGCGCGGCGTCACCCTGCCACGTACCTGACCAAGAAGCTTGAAGAGCGGCGCGTCGCGCCTGGAAGCTTGAAGAAAAACCGCCTCCGAGGATTTGCCTCGGAGGCGGTGTTATTTGGGCTGCGATCCAGCTTTCCGCTTATTCGTCGGGATCTTCGTCCAGCTCCTCGGCGGCGTCCTGGTGTGACAGCCTGAGGCCCTGGGGAGGCAGGGGGGTGCCGTCCAGGGTGGGGCCCTGCGCCTCCAGGCGCAGGCGCCCCTCGAGGAACCAGCGCACCGCGATGGGGTAGATCAGATGCTCCCTGGCGTGGACCTTCTCCTTGAGGCTGGCCTCGTCATCGCCCTCGGTCACCGCCACCGCGGCCTGCAACACCACGGGGCCGCCATCCAGTTCCTCGGTGACGAAGTGCACGCTGCAGCCGTGCTCGCTGACGCCGTCGGCCAGGGCCCGGGCGTGGGTATCCAGCCCCTGGTAGGCGGGCAGCAGCGAGGGGTGGATATTGAGCAGGCGACCGTAGAAGCGCTGCACGAAGCGCGGCGTGAGGATGCGCATAAAGCCCGCCAGCACCACCAGGTGGGGCTCATGTCGCTCGATCACCTTGATCAGGGCGCCATCGAAGGCCTCGCGGCTGTCGTATTCCCGGTGGGGCAGGGCCACCGCCTCGATGCCCGCCTCCTTGGCGCGCTTGAGGCCGTAGGCGTCGGGCTGGTTGGAGACCACCGCGACGATCTTGCCACCGCCCAGCTCGTCGTAGCCCTGGGCATCGATCAGCGCCTGGAGGTTGCTGCCGGAGCCGGAGATCAGGACCACGACCCGGGGCGGCTCCGCCGCCTCCGGGGTAAAGCCATTGAGGGTGTCGCCGTCGCTCATGCCTCGAGGTTCTCCAGCCGTACCTGGGGCGCCTCGCCGTCGCGGGCGACGATCTCGCCCAGGCGGTAG
This sequence comes from Halomonas sp. NCCP-2165, assembly GCF_023708045.1. Classification (NCBI taxonomy): domain Bacteria; kingdom Pseudomonadati; phylum Pseudomonadota; class Gammaproteobacteria; order Oceanospirillales; family Halomonadaceae; genus Halomonas; species Halomonas sp. NCCP-2165. The sequence continues at coordinate 192,733 of NZ_BRCY01000002.1, read as the reverse complement.
ACGCTCTCGCCCTGGGCCTGCAGGTGAGCGCGGGCCTGGTCGGCCTGATCGGCGGGGACCACCAGCACCATGCCGATGCCGCAGTTGAGCACCCGGTACATCTCCTCCTCGGCCACGTTGCCCTGTTCGCGCAGCCACTCGAAGACCGCCGGGCGGGTCCAGCTGGCGACATCCACCTTGGCGGCAAGGGTCTCGGGCAGCACGCGGGGCAGGTTCTCGGTGAGGCCGCCGCCGGTGATATGCGAGAGGGCGTGAACCGCCACGCCGCTCTCCTTGATCAGCGACAGCAGCGGCTTGACGTAGATGCGGGTCGGGGCCATCAGCGCCTCGGCCAGGGGGCGGCCGTCGATGGCGGTGTCGAGGTCGGCGCCGCTGACCTCGAGGATCTTGCGGATCAGCGAGTAGCCGTTGGAGTGGGGGCCGGAGGAGGCCAGGCCCAGCAGCACATCGCCCTCGGCGACGCGGCTGCCGTCGAGGATCTCGGATTTCTCCACCACGCCGACGCAGAAGCCGGCCAGGTCATAGTCGCTGCCCTCGTACATGCCGGGCATCTCGGCGGTCTCGCCGCCGACCAGGGCGCAGCCGGCCTGCTCGCAGCCCTCGCCGATGCCGCTGACCACGTCGGCGGCGATATCCACGTCCAGCTTGCCCGTGGCATAGTAGTCGAGGAACAGCAGCGGCTCGGCGCCGGCCACCACCAGGTCGTTGACGCACATGGCCACCAGGTCGATGCCGATGGTGTCATGCTTGCCCAGGTCCATGGCCAGGCGCAGCTTGGTGCCGACGCCATCGGTGCCGGAGACCAGCACCGGCTCGCGGTAGCCGCTGGGCAGCTGGCAGAGGGCGCCGAAGCCGCCCAGGCCGCCCATCACCTCGGGACGGGCGGTGCGTTTGGCGACGCCCTTGATGCGCTCCACCAGGGCATTGCCGGCATCGATATCGACGCCGGCATCCTTGTAGCTCAGCGAGGTGGGTTGAGTAGAGGAGGAGTCGGACGGGCTGCGGGTCATGACGAGTCCTGTGGAGTAGATTGAGCCAATCAATAGGCGCAAGATTGTAGCACTCCCCGGCGAGGCCCGCATCGCCCAGCGTGCCGGAGAGTCACAGGGACGAAGCGATCAGCGAGGGAGGGGAAAGATGCCGAGGTATTGGTGGTTGGTGTTGGTGGCGGTGGCCCTGGTGGCGCTGCTGGTGGCCTTGCAGTCGATGCTGATGCCATTTTTCGCCGCCATGGTGGTGGCCTATCTGAGCGATCCCCTGGCCAATCGCCTGGAGCGATGGGGGATGTCGCGCCCCGTGGCGGTATGCGGCGTCTTCCTGGTGCTGCTGCTGGTGGTGGCCGTGGCGCTGCTGATCCTGATTCCCCTGATGGTGCAGCAGGTGCGTCAGTTCACCCAGTCGGTGCCGGCGATCATCGACTGGGTACAGACGGTGCTGGGGCCGCAGATCCGGGGCTGGACCGGCTATGACCCGAGTGCCGAGCTGGACAACCTGCGCGAGACCCTCGCCGAGCACTGGCAACAGGCGGGAGGCACCCTGGCCCAGGTGCTGGGCCAGGTGGGGCGCTCCGGCATGGCCTTCGTCACCTGGGTGACCAACGTCTCGCTGGTGCCGGTGGTGGCCTTCTATCTGCTGCTCGACTGGCGGCGCCTGATCGATAGCCTGCAGAATCTGTTGCCGCGCCAGTGGGAACCCCAGGTGATGCGACTGGCGCGACGCTGCGACGAGGTGCTGGCGGCCTTTATGCGCGGCCAGCTGCTGGTGATGCTGAGCCTGGGGGTCTTCTATGCCCTGGGGCTGACCCTGATGGGGGTGCGCTTCGGCCTGCTGATCGGGCTGATGGCGGGGCTGGCCAGTATCGTGCCCTTCCTGGGCTTTATCGTCGGGATCGCCGCGGCCTTGATCGTGGCCTTCTTCCAGTTCGGCAGCTGGCTGGCGCTCGCCGGCGTGGTGGTGGTCTTCGCGCTCGGTCAGTTGCTGGAGAGCACGGTGCTCCAGCCCAAGCTGCTGGGGGATCGCATTGGCCTGCACCCGGTGGCGGTGATCTTCGCCGTGCTGGCCGGGGGGCACCTGTTCGGCTTTACCGGGGTGCTCTTGGCGTTGCCGGCGGCCGCGGTCATCATGGTACTATTGCGCGAGGTCAATGACCGCTATAAAAACAGTGCCTTATATGATGCCGCCCAGCACGGGAACGGCGACGAGGAGAGTCGATGAAACCTGGGGCCGCGCAGCTGCCTTTGGGGGTGGGGATGCGCGACGATGCCACCTTCGCCAACTTCCTGCCGGGCGATAACGCCGCCCTGGTGGAGGCGTTGCGCCATCAGCTCGACGACGACGGCGAACCCTTGTTGTTGCTGTGGGGCGGCGAGGGCGTCGGCCGTAGCCATCTGCTGCAGGCGGCGTGCCACGCCGCCGGCGACCGGGATCGCCGCGCCCTCTACCTGCCCCTGTCGGAGCTGTGGCACTTTCCGCCGCATATGCTCGAGGAGATCGAGCGCCTCGATCTGGTGGCCATCGACGATCTGGATCGGGTGCTGGGGCGCAAGCGCTGGGAGGAGGGGCTCTTCCATGCCTTCAACCGCCTGCGCGATGCCGGCAAGCGATTGATCATCTCCGCCCCGGCGGCCCCCCGGCAGTTACCCGTGACCCTGCCCGACCTGGCGTCGCGGCTGACCTGGGGCATGACCTTCCACGTCAAGCGCCTGGACGACGAAGGGCGCCTGGAGGCGCTCAAGCTGCGTGCCCGGGTGCGGGGCATGCAGCTGCCCGATGAGGTGGCGCGCTATATCCTGCATCGCGGTCCGCGGTCCCTAGGCGAGCTGTGCCAGGCCCTGGAGACCCTGGATCGGGCGTCGCTCTCCGCCCAGCGCAAGCTGACCATTCCTTTCGTCAAGCAGGCCCTGGGCTGGTAGCCATCATTCCCGGCCACACAGCCACTCGGTATCGAAGCGGAAGGCGTTGAGGATGTCGTCCTGGGTGAAGCCGTGGCCTTCCAGGGTGTCCTCCCAGGCCTGGGTGTTGCGATAGCCGATCAGTATCGCGTCGAAGGCGTCGCGCAGGAGTTCGGCATCAGGCGGGAAGGTGAAGGCCCCCCAGCTGCGCACGATCTCGCCGTCGATCACCGGGTCCTCGAAATTCTGCACTACCTCGACCCCGGGGTGTTGGGCTTCCAACTGGCTCACGGTGAGGCCGGTGCCGGCATAGCCGTCGGCTTGGTCGTTCAGCAGGGTATCGATGGCCGCCGTGTTCTCGGTGATCGGTATGACCCGCCCGTCGGGTACGCCTAGGGCTGCCATTATGCCGAGCTGGGTGGCGCCTTCCAGCACGGCGATTCGGAGGTCGTCGCGTTCGGCGAAATCCGCGTAGCCGCCGATCTCGAGCGGGTTGGCAGCCCGCACCAGCAGGCCCTCGCCATAGGAGGTGTTGGGCGCCGAGAACAGCACTCGTTGGCAGCGGGCCGGGCGGATCGCCATCTCGGCGGCGGCCATGTCGAAACGCCCCTCCCTGAGTCCCGGGATCAGGTCGCCGAAGGAGGTGGCCACCCACTCGATGTTCTCGATGCCCAGTTCGTTCAGCACATGGTGCGCCACCTCGGGGCCGGCGCCTCGTCCCTCGCCATTCTCGTCCAGGTAGCCATAGGGGACCTCGTTGGCCACCGCGACGCGGATGCTGCCCTGTTCACGAAGCTCGTCCAGATCGGCGGCCTGCGCCGTGGCCGTCAGGCCGAGCAGTAGGGCGGCCCGGGCCAAGAGTGGCGCCTTGGTGATCTGCGCGTCGATACGCATGGTCAATCCTCCCAACGCAAAGCGGCCCTCCTCGGTGTGGAGTGTCGCCATCCTGGCCTCAACATAGGCGAGGGGAGAGGTGAGTGCCAACGGCTCAGCGGCGCAGGTTGACCCGGGTCGTCTGGCCGTTGCGCAGGCGTACCTGGTGGAGGATCAGCGGGCCGCGTCGCCCGTCGGGCAGGGTCACGCTGCCGGAGACATAGAAGTCTCCCGGCGGTAGCCGGGAGGCCTCGAAGCGTCCCTCGCCATCGGTGCGCACCCGGTGGGTGTAGGCCTGGGCGCGGGGATCGGCGCGCTCCACCGCTCGCCCGGCCAGCGCCTGCTCGGCGGCCTCCGCGGAGTAGGCGGTGACCGGGGCGATGGCGACCGTCTCGTGGCGACCATAGATGCGTCCGCCCGGGGCCTCGTAGAAGAGCTGGCCGCTGAGTCGCGCCGTGCCCTGGGTGGGCAGGGCGCGGTACTGGGCCTCGGAAAAGGCCACGCGGCGCGGTACCCGGCCCGGCTCCGGAGGCGTTTCCGGCGTCACCTCGCGGACCTCGATCCGGCGGGTCCCGGTATCCATGGGAGGCAGCATCTGGCAGCCGGCCAGGATGGCCCCCAGGGCGATGATGGCAAGGGGCTGGCGCATCGTGACTCCTTCGGGTGGTGGGGGTTTTCCATGGCTCATGAGTATTGCAGCCCGGGGCCTCGCTGAGTAGGCCGGGCGGCTATGCTATTGATAAGTTTCCTCGATTGTCCGGCCCTCGGCGAGGCGTTAGGTTGGGGTAAATCTGTTATTCCTAAAGTAGGAGGAGGGGGAGATGAGCCGCACCCGTATCGAACGTGACAGCATGGGCGAGTTGCATGTGCCGGCGTCGGCCCTCTACGGGGCCCAGACCCAGCGGGCGATCAATAACTTCCCGATCAGTGGTCAGCCCATGCCCCTGGCCTTTATCCGGGCGGTGGCGCGCATCAAGGCCGCCTGCGCCCGGGTCAATGCCGACCTGGGGCTGCTCGACCCGCCCCGGGCCGAGGCGATTGGCGAGGCCGCCGAGGCGATCCTGGCCGGCGACCACGATGACCAGTTTCCGGTGGACGTCTACCAGACCGGCTCCGGCACCTCCACCAATATGAATGTCAACGAGGTGATCGCCCATCTGGCCAGCCGCGATGGCCTGGAGGTGCGCCCCAATGATCATGTCAATATGGGGCAGTCCAGCAATGACGTCATTCCCACGGCGATCCATCTCGCGGCGGCGCTCGGGGTCCACGATGAGCTGCTGCCGGCCCTGGTGGGGCTGCGCGAGGCCATCGACACCAAGGCCGGGCAATTGCACGAGGTGATCAAGACCGGGCGCACCCACCTGATGGATGCCATGCCGGTGCGGATGGGCGACGAGCTGCGCGCCTGGTCGGCCCAGGTGGCGGCCAGCGAGGCACGTTTCGAGGGGGCTCAGGCGAGGCTATGCCGCCTGGCCCAGGGCGGCACCGCGGTGGGCAGCGGCATCAACGCCCCCCCCGAGTTCGCCGAACGGGTCGCCCGGGCGCTCTCCGAGACCACCGGCCTGGCGCTGAGGCCCGCGGAGAGCCACTTCGCGGCGCTGGCCTCCCAGGACGCCGCGGTGGAGCTCTCCGGCGCGCTGCGGGGCCATGCCTGCGTGGTGATGAAGATCAGCAATGACCTGCGCTGGATGAATTCGGGCCCCCTGGCCGGGCTCGGCGAGATCGAGCTCGAGGCCCTGCAGCCGGGCAGCTCGATCATGCCGGGCAAGGTCAATCCGGTGATTCCCGAGGCCGCCGCCATGGCCGCCGCCCAGGTGATCGGCCTGGATGGGGCGGTGACCCTGGCCGGGCAGAGCGGCAACTTTCAGCTCAATGTGATGTTGCCGCTGATCGCCAATAACCTGTTGTCCGGGATCCAACTGATGAGCAACGCCAGTCGCCTGCTCGGCGAGCGGGCCATCGCCGGCTTCCGGGTGCGCGAGACGAGCCTGGCCGAGCCCCTGGCCCGCAATCCCATCCTGGTGACCGCCCTCAATTCGGTGATCGGCTACGATGCCGCGGCGGCCATCGCCAAGCGGGCCTACCGGGAAGGGCGGCCGATCCTCGAGGTGGCCGAAGAGGCCACCAACCTCCCCCGGGAGGAGCTGGAACGGCTGCTGGATCCGGCCAGGCTGGCCGATGGGGGGCTCCCCGGGGCCTGAACTCGGGGTCAGGCCTCGCCGGCCTGGGCCGGTGAGGCGGGGTCGCTTTGCTCATCACCGGCGATATGCAGCGCCACATCGTGGCTGGCCATCAGCTGGCAGACGGCCTGGGGCGGCCGGCGGTCGGTAAAGAGGGCGTCGATCTGGGTGATGCGGCCCTGGCGGACCACGGCGTTGCGGTGGAACTTGGAGTGGTCGGCGATCAGGTAGACCTGGCGGGAGTTATGAATGATCGCCTGGGCCACCCGCACCTCCTGATAGTCGAACTCCAGCAGGGAGCCATCCTCGTCGATGCCGCTGATGCCGATGATGCCGTAGTCCACCTTGAACTGATTGATGAAATCGATGGTCGCCTCGCCGATGATGCCGCCGTCCCGGGAGCGCACCTGACCGCCGGCGATGATCACATTGAAATCCTCCTTGTGCTGGAGGATGGCCGCCACATTGAGGTTGTTGGTGATCACTTCCAGCCCCTGGTGGTCGAGCAGGGCCTCGGCCACCACCTCGTTGCTGGTGCCGATATTGATAAACAGCGAGGCGCGATCGGGGATCTTGCCGGCCAGCAGGGCGGCGATGCGCCGCTTGGCGTCCAGGTTGAGGGTCTTGCGGGTCTGATAGGCGGTGTTCACCGTGCTCGACTCCAGGCCGGCACCGCCGTGGACGCGGCGTACCAGGCCCTCATCGGCCAGGGCATTGAGGTCGCGGCGAATCGTCTGGGGCGTGACGCCGAACTCCTGGGTCAGCTGCTCGATGGAGGCGTAGCCCTGACGCTTGATCAGGCTCAGGATGGCGTCGTGTCGCTTGTGCGGAATCATGGCATCGTCGCTGTCGGTCGTTGGGCGGCATGGCGCCACTATATTAGCAAGCTTGGCGGCATTGGTGAGCGGGGGAGGGCCGTGCCTGGCCGGACGCTATCACCATTTGGGGCCCAACTGCCTGATCGTAGAGATTTTTTATTCCGGGGCTTGCATTTTGTCGGCGACTGCGTAGAATACGCATCCGTTGCCGAGGCAAGTCCCCGGCGGCAGCGAGACGTAGGACCATAGCTCAGTTGGTTAGAGCGCCACGTTGACATCGTGGAGGTCAGCGGTTCAAATCCGCTTGGTCCTACCAAGTATCGCACCAGTTTCAGGACCATAGCTCAGTTGGTTAGAGCGCCACGTTGACATCGTGGAGGTCAGCGGTTCAAATCCGCTTGGTCCTACCAGATCGCGACGCCCCGTGACTTCGGTTACGGGGCGTTTTCGTATGGGCGAAGAAGATCTCGTATAAACGAGGGGCCGGCCTCGAAGGGCCGGCCGAGATCGCTCGACGAGGCGGTGCGGTGGCGCTAGAGGCGCTCCGGGTCGCTATGCGCCTGGGAGCTGGAGGGTCGCCACCAGGGCCTCGACCCCTGTCTGGTTGTTCGTGGGGTGGGCTCCTTAGAGCCGTTCCAGATCGGTCTGTGCCTGGAAGATCGCCACCAGGGCCTCGATCCCTGTCTGGTCCTGCGGGGTAAAGCGCCCCTGGCGGGGACTATCCAGGTCGAGCACGCCCCATACCTCGCCGTCGTGGAGGATGGGAACCACCAGCTCGGCCCGGGAGGCGCTGTCGCAGGCGATATGATCGGCCACGGCGTGGACGTCGTCGATGCGCTGGGTCGCGCGGCTGCGCGCCGCGGCGCCGCAGACACCCTGGCTGAAGGGGATCGGGGTGCAGGCCGGCTTGCCCTGGAAGGGTCCCAGCACCAGGGTCTGGGGGCGGCGCTGCAGGTAGAAGCCGGCCCAGTTGAGGTCGGGGACCTCCTGCATCAGGAAGGCGCAGGTCTGGGCGCAGTTGGTCAGGGGGTCGCGCTCGTCGAGCAGGGCGGCCAGCTGGCGCCCCAGCAGGGCATAGTCACTCATCATTTATCTCCTGAAACGCCAGGGCCGACCCCGCTGGGGTCGGCCCTGGGCGCCTGGCGGTGGGGATTACTCCCAGCCGGGTACCGCGCCGCCGTCGAACAGCTCCAGGGCCTTCTCGGCCACCTCGTCGCTCTGGTAGGCGGAGACCAGTTGTTGAATCTCCTCGCGCTCCTGGTCGCCGGCACGCACCGCGATCAGGTTGACATAGGGCGATTCCGGGCCCTCGCGGAGCAGGGCGTCTTCCAGCTGCAGGCCGGCGGGCTGGGCGAAGGTGTTGTTGATAAAGGCCAGGTCCACGTCCGGCAGGACCCGCGGCAGCTGTGCCGCCTCGATCTCGCGGAATTCGAAACCCTGGGGGTTGTCCACCACGTTGACCGGGGTGGCCTCGAGGTTCTCCGGGTCGTCCAGGGTGATCAGGCCGCTGTTGTGCATCAGGATCATCGCCCGGCCGCCGTTGGTGGGGTCGTTGGGCAGGGCGATCAGCGCGCCCTCCGGCAGGGCCTCGATGCTGTCGTGCTTCTCGGAGTAGGCGCCGATCGGGTAGACGAAGGTGTAGCCGGCGACGGCCAGGTCGTAGCCGCGGTCCTCGATCATGCTGTTGAGGTAGGGCGCATGCTGGAAGGCGTTGGCATCCAGGCTGCCGTCGGCCAGGGCGGCATTCGGGGAGACGTAGTCGGTGAACTCGATGATCTCCACGTCCAGGTCGTAGCGCTCCTTGGCCAGGTTGACCGCCACTTCCATGACCTCGGATTCCGGGCCGGACATGGTGCCCACCTTGATGCTGCGGGTCTCGGCGTCGTCGCTGCCGCAGCCGGCCAGCAGGGTGCTGCCGAGCAGGGTGGCGCCGGCCAGGGTCGGGCGCAGCCAGCGGGTCAGGGATGCTTGCATGGTCTGTCTCTCCTTGAGTGCCAGGGAAAAGCCGGCGGACCGGCGGGGGATTACTTGTGGTTGGTGCGGCGCACCAGGGCATCGCCGAGGCTCTGGAAGCCCTGCACCATGACCACCAGGATCGCCACGGTGATCAGCATCACCAGGGGATCGAAGCGATTGTAGCCGTAGCGGATGCCCAGATCGCCCAGGCCGCCGCCGCCCACGGCGCCGGCCATGGCGGAGTAGCTGACCAGGGTCACCACGGTGATGGTCAGGCCGGTGATGATGCCGCCCCTGGCCTCCGGCAGCAGCACCTTGGTGATGATCTGGTAGGGGGTGGCGCCCATCGACTGGGCGGCCTCCACCAGGCCCGGAGGAATCTCGTTGAGCGAGCCTTCCACCAGGCGCGCCACGAAGGGGATGGCGGCCACGGTCAGCGGGACGATGGCGGCATTGGTGCCGATGGAGGTGCCGACGATCACCCGGGTGAAGGGGATGATCGCCACCATCAGGATGATAAAGGGCACCGAGCGACCGACATTGGTGGCTATGCCCAGCACCTGGTTGAGCAGCGGCCGGGCGAGGATCTGCCCCGGGCGGGTCACGTAGAGCAGCACCCCCAGGGGAACGCCCAGCAGGGCGGCGATCACCCCGGAGATGCCCACCATATAGAGGGTGTCGAGGGTCGCCTCGAGAATCAGTTCAAGCATCGCGCTGGACATGGCCGAGCACCTCCACGTCGAGATCATGGGTTTCGAGATAGGCGATGGCCCGGGCGGTCTCCTCCGCGCCGCCGATCAGCTCGGCGATCATCAGCCCCAGGGTGCGTTCCTGGATCGACTCCACCTTGGCCTCGAGGATGCTGACATCGATGCCGCACTCCCGGGCCAGCCGCGAGATCAGCGGCGTGGCGACGGCGTCGCCGCCGAAGGCCAGGCGCACCACCGGATGGGTGTGCGCCCCGGGGTCGGGCTCCAGGCGTTCCACCAGGGCCGCCGGCGGCTCCAGCTCCAGGAAGTCGTTGAGGAAGTGGCGCCCCAGCTCGGTGCGCGGCGCGGTGAAGAAGTCCCCCACCTCGGCCTCTTCGACCAGCTCGCCGCCGGAGATCAGGCCGACCCGGTGGCAGATGCGCTTGACCACTTCCATCTCGTGGGTGATCAGCAGGATGGTCAGCCCCAGGCGCCGATTGATGTCCTGCAGCAGGTCGAGGATGGCGCCGGTGGTGTGGGGGTCCAGTGCCGAGGTGGCCTCGTCGCAGAGCAGAACCTTGGGACGACTGGCCAGCGCGCGGGCGATGGCCACCCGCTGCTTCTGGCCGCCGGAAAGCTGGGAGGGGTACTGGTCGCGCTTGTCGGCCAGGCCGACCAGGTCCAGCAGGGGGGCGACCCGCTCGCGGATCTCGGTCTTGCTCACGCCCATCAGCTCCAGGGGCAGGGCCACATTGGCAAAGACGCTGCGCGAGGAGAGCAGGTTGAAGTGCTGGAAGATCATGCCGATCTGGTGGCGGGCCTGGTTGAGGGCGGGGCCGCTCAGTTCGGTGAGCTCCTGGCCATCGACGCGAACGCTGCCGGTGGAGGGGCGCTCCAGCAGGTTGACGCAGCGAATCAGCGTCGACTTGCCGGCCCCGGAGAGGCCGATCACGCCATGAATGGCGCCCTCGGGGACCTCCAGGTCGATGGTCTTCAGGGCCTGGACGGCGCCTGGGCCGCTGCCGTAGGTCTTGGAGAGATTGCTGAGCTTGATCATGGGTCCCGTGGACTGGGTGGGGGCGCCGGGGCGGGCGAGCAGTCGCAGGGCAAAAAAAAGGCCACCCTGACGGGTGGCCATCAACGCTGGACACACCCTTTTAGCTGCACTTACCACCTCTCCGAGGAGGGGTGGCGGCGCCCGCAATCCGGGTACAAATCGGCGCCTGAAATGAATGAGCGAATGCTAGTGGTAATTGAATGGGCTGTCAACGACTCGGCGGGCCAAGTTACGGCGGATGACGCTTATCTGTAGAAAATCTTGCTGCCAACCGTGGGGGGCTCCAAGGAATCCGGTAAGGGAAGCACCGCACAACTGTCTGCACGGGCGAATCGCTGCGTTACGCGCTGCTCAAAATCCTCACCTATACCCCATAGGCTCCGGTTTCTGCGCTGCGGGCGCCTTGCGCTTCACACCGCTCGCCGATTTGTTCAGCGCTTCCTAAGTTGCCGGGGGTGGCGCGGCGGCCAAACGGGGCTGGTAAACTAGCGCTTCAATTGACGGCCGCGATGGCCGCCCCCATCACCCAGGTTCGGGAGTCGAGATGTTTACTGGAATCGTACAGGGCACCGCCACGCTGGTCGAGGTCATCGAGAAGGAGGCCTTTCGCACCCATGTGGTGGCGTTGCCGGCGGAGTTGCGCAAGGGACTGGCCCTGGGCGCCTCGGTGGCCCACAACGGCGTCTGCCTGACGGTGACCGCCATCGACGGCGAGCGGGTTAGCTTCGACCTGATGCGCGAGACCCTGCGCCTGACCAACCTCGGCGATCTGGCGGTGGGGGAGAGCGTGAATATCGAGCGGGCCGCCCGCTTCGGCGACGAGATCGGCGGCCACGCCATGTCCGGGCATGTGATCTGCATGGCCGAACTGAGCGCCATCGAGGAGGCGCCCAACAATCGTCGGCTGTGGTTCCGGCTGCCCGAGGCCTATGGGCGTTTCCTCTTCGACAAGGGCTATATCGGCGTGGATGGCATCAGCCTGACCATCGGCGAGGTGCGCCAGGAGGCGGGCGGGCCGAGCTTCTGCGTCAACCTGATTCCCGAGACCCTGAGTCGCACCATCCTGGGGGGACGCGGCGTCGGCGACCGGGTCAATATCGAGATCGATCCCCAGACCCAGGCGATCGTCGAGAGCGTGGAGCGTATCCTGGCCGCGCGCCAGGCCCCGGGCGCTTGACCGGGTCGTCAAGTCTGCGTTTGTGGCCTGGGATGGCGCCCGCCGCGGGCATTGTTTATACCTGTATAACGCCGGAAAACCTGGCCGATACCGGCGGTGGCTGACGAGCATTTGCATCTCGCGTCGGGCCACCGCTTTGGGTAGTATGTGCGGCTTTTCCGCCTCTTGACCACTTACGCAAGCGCACGGGGCCCTCCGATGCTGAAACGATTGCTGGACAACCACTTCAAGCTCAGCGAGCACCACACCACGGTTCGCACCGAGGTCATCGCCGGGATCACTACCTTCCTGACCATGGCCTATATCATCTTCGTCAATCCGAGCATTCTCTCGGAGACGGGGATGGATTACGGGGCGGTCTTCGTGGCCACCTGCCTGGCGGCGGCCATCGGCTCACTGATCATGGGGGTGTGGGCCAATTACCCCATCGCCCAGGCGCCGGGCATGGGCCTCAACGCCTTCTTTACCTATGGCGTGGTGCTGGGCATGGGTTACACCTGGGAGGCGGCCCTCGGTGCGGTCTTCTTCTCCGGTTTCACCTTCCTGCTGCTGAGCATCTTCAAGGTGCGCGAGTGGATCATCAACTCCATTCCGCTCTCCCTGCGCCTGGGGATCGCCGCCGGTATCGGCCTCTTCCTGGCGATGATCGCGCTGAAGAATGCCGGCATCGTGGTGGCCAATCCGGCCACCTATGTGGCCCTGGGGGACATGACTCAGCCGTCGGCCCTCTATGCGCTGCTGGGCTTCTTCGTGATCACCGCCCTGGCCTATCTCCAGGTCACCGGGGCGGTGATGATCGGCATCCTGGGGATCACGATCCTGGCCATGGTGCTGGGGCATAACGACTATGCCGGCCTGATGTCGATGCCGCCGTCCATCGCGCCGACCTTTATGGCGCTGGATCTGGCCGGGGCCTTCGACGTGGCCATGCTCAGCGTGATCTTCGCCTTCCTCTTCGTCGACCTCTTCGACACCTCCGGCACCCTGGTGGGGGTGGCCCATCGCGGCGGCCTGCTGGACAAGGATGGCAAGCTGCCGCGCCTCAATCGGGCGATGATCTCCGACAGCAGCGCCTCCATGGCCGGCGCCTTCCTGGGCACCTCCACCACCACCAGCTATATCGAGTCCACCGCGGGCATCGCCTCCGGCGGGCGCACCGGCCTGACCGCCGTGGTGGTGGCGATCCTCTTCCTGGTGAGCCTGTTCTTCGCGCCCCTGGCCGGCTCGATTCCCGCCTATGCCACCGCCGGGGCCCTGCTCTATGTGGCCTCGCTGATGGCCGGCAGCCTGGCTCACGCCAACTGGGAGGACGCCACCGAGGCGGCCCCGGTGCTGATCGCCGCCCTGGCCATGCCGCTGACCTTCTCGATTGCCGAGGGCATCGCCCTGGGCTTTATCAGCTATGTGGCCATCAAGGCCCTGTCCGGTCGCTTCCAGGACCTCAACCCGGCGGTGGTGATCCTGGCGCTGCTGTTCGCCCTGAAATTCCTCTTCCTCGATTGAGAGAGCCGATGAGCATCTACGGTGATTACATCAAATCGGTGATTCGCACCGTCCCCGACTGGCCGCAGCCGGGGGTCAACTTCCGCGATATCACGCCGCTGCTGCAGAACAGCGCCGCCTTTCGCAAGCTGATCGACAGCTTCGTGCATCGCTATCAGGAGATGGATCTGGACGCCATCGCCGCCATCGATGCGCGGGGCTTTATCATCGGCGCGCCCCTGGCCTATGAGCTCGGCTGCAGCTTCGTGCCGGTGCGCAAGAAGGGCAAGCTGCCGTTTCGTACCGTCAGCGAGACCTATACCCTGGAGTATGGCCAGGCCGAGGTGGAGCTCCACGCCGATGCCTTCCGGGCCCATGATCGCATCCTGATCATGGACGACCTGATCGCCACCGGCGGCACCATGCTGGCCGCCGCCAAGCTGATCACCCGCTGCGGCGGTCAGGTGGTGGAGACCGCCACCATCATCGACCTGCCCGAGCTCGGCGGCTCCCAGAAAATTCGCGAGGCCGGCCATAATGTCTTCGCGGTCTGTTCCTTCACCGAGGACGAGTAACCTCGTCCTCTCCTCTGCTTTACCGGGTTATCGATCATGAGCGCCAACCGCTATCAGCAACACTTCACCGTCTCCTGGGATCAACTGCACCGGGACGTCCGAGCCCTCTGCCATCAACTGGTGGAGCGCGATTTCAAGGGCATCGTCGCCATTACCCGGGGCGGCTTGATTCCCGCCGCCCTGATCGCCCGGGAGCTCAACGTGCGCCTGATCGATACCGTCTGCATCAAGAGCTATGACCATATGGACCAGGGCGGCCTCGATGTGATGAAGGGCGTCGATCACGACGGCGATGGCTGGCTGCTGGTGGACGACCTGGTGGATACCGGCAAGACCGCCCGCAAGGTTCGCGAGATGCTGCCCAAGGCCCATTTCGTCACCGTCTATGCCAAGCCGGAGGGTCGCCCCCTGGTCGATCAGTGCCTCACCGAGGTGGCCCAGGACTGCTGGATCCAGTTCCCCTGGGACATGGGCATCGCCTATGTGCAGCCGCTGGTGGAGCAGGTGCGCAAGGACGACAATGCCTGAAGCTGCCTGCGGCGAGTCGGCGTCGGGTCGGCGCGCCGGGCCCGATCAAGCCGCTACCGAAGAGACCCCGTTGATGTCAGGATCCCCGCTTCCCGAGGACTGGAACCGCTTCCTGGGCCAGGAGCTCCAGGCAGCCTATATGCGGCAATTGCGCGACTTCCTCGCCGCCGAGAAGGCCGCCCGCAAGGTGATCTACCCGCATTCGCGTCACTGGTTTCGTGCCTTCGAGCTGACGCCGCTGGCCTCGGTGAAGGTGGTGATCCTGGGGCAGGATCCCTACCACGGGCCTGACCAGGCGCACGGGCTCTGCTTCTCGGTGCGTCCCGGGGTGCCGACGCCGCCCTCCCTGGTCAATATCTACAAGGAGCTGGCCGGCGACCTGGGGACGACGCCGGTCGATCACGGCTTCCTGGAGTCCTGGGCACGCCAGGGCGTGCTGATGCTCAACAGCGTCTTGACGGTGGAGCAGGGCAACGCCGGTGCCCACCGGGGGCGGGGCTGGGAGACCTTTACCGACCGCGCCATCGCCACCGTCAACGAGCAGTGCGAGGGGGTGGTCTTCCTGCTGTGGGGCAGCTATGCCCAGAAGAAGGCGGCCTTCGTCGATCGCGATCGCCACCTGGTGCTGCAGTCACCCCATCCATCGCCGCTCTCCGCCCACCGCGGCTTCTTCGGCCAGCGTCACTTCTCCCGGGCCAATGCCTTCCTCGAGGGACGCGGGCGGGGCGGCATCGACTGGCAGCTACCCGCCCGGCCACCCCAGGAGCTTTCGGCGTGACAGCCGGGCCGCCGTCGACGACCCTTAGTTCGACGGCACCAGGCGGCGCGCGCCGCCGCTTTCGATCCAACCATTGCTATCTTCAAGGGCCACCTATGAGCGTTCATGCCATCCAACACCCCCTGGTCAAGCACAAGCTGGGCCTGATGCGGGTCGCCGATATCAGTACCAAGAGCTTCCGTGAGCTGGCCGGCGAGGTCGCCAAGCTGCTGACCTATGAAGCCACCCAGGATCTGGAACTGGAGTCCATCGAGGTGCCGGGCTGGAGCGGCGAACCGCTGGCGGTGGAGCAGCTCAAGGGCAAGAAGGTCACGGTGGTGCCCATCCTGCGTGCCGGCCTGGGCATGCTGGACGGCGTCACCGACCTGATTCCCAGCGCGCGGATCAGCGTGGTGGGCCTCTATCGTAACGAAGAGACCCTGGAGCCGGTGCCCTATTTCGAGAAGTTCACCAACGATATCGCCGAGCGCCTGGCCATCGTCATCGATCCCATGCTGGCCACCGGCGGCTCCATGGTGGCGACCCTGGATATGCTCAAGGAGCGGGGTTGCCAGCAGATCAAGGTGATCGTGCTGGTGGCGGCGCCGGAGGGGATCGCCCGGGTCGAGGCCGCCCATCCCGACGTGGAGCTCTATACCGCGGCCGTCGACGAGCGCCTCGACGAGCACGGCTATATCGTGCCCGGCCTGGGCGATGCCGGCGACAAGATCTTCGGCACCCGCTGAGCCACTCTCGCCCCGAACGCCCTCGTCGCCCCCCTCGAGGGCGTTCTTGTATCCCCCGTCACTGGAGAGAACTGCATGAAGGAGTCCCTGACGGCCAGGCCGTCATCCCTCGATCTGCCTCGTACCCTGCTGACCGGCGCCCAGATGCTCTTCGTGGCCTTCGGCGCCCTGGTGCTGGTGCCCCTGCTGACCGGCCTCGACCCCAGCGTGGCGCTGTTTACCGCCGGGGTCGGCACCCTGGTCTTCCATGCGGTGACCCGGGCCACGGTGCCGGTCTTCCTGGCCTCGTCCTTCGCTTTCATCGCCCCCATTCAGGGGTCGGTGGCCAATTTCGGCATTCCCGCAACCCTGGGCGGCCTGCTGGTCGCCGGCCTGGTCTATGTGGCCATTTCCCAGGCGGTGCGCCTCAAGGGTACCGCCTGGCTGCATCGCCTGCTGCCGGCGGTGGTGGTGGGGCCGGTGATCATGGTGATCGGCCTGGCCCTGGCGCCGGTGGCGGTGAGCATGGCCAGCGGCGAGACCAGCGAGCAGATCGGCTACGGTCAGGCGATCACCCTGTCGATGATCAGCCTGCTGGTCACCCTGGTGCTGGCGGTGTTCGGCCGCGGCCTGCTGCGCCTGATTCCGATCATGGGCGGCATCGTCAGCGGTTATCTGCTGGGGCTGGCCATGGGGGTGATCGACTTCACGCCGGTGCGGGAGGCGGCCTGGGTGGCGATGCCGGCCTTTACCCTGCCGAGCTTTCACTGGGCGGCGATCCTGTTCATGATTCCGGTGGCCATCGCCCCGGCGGTGGAGCATATCGGCGATATGGTGGCCATCGGTTCGGTGACTCGCCACAACTACCTGGAGAAGCCGGGGCTGCACCGCACCCTGCTGGGGGATGGCCTGGCCACTTCCACGGCGGCCTTGTTCGGCGGCCCGCCCAATACCACCTACTCCGAGGTCACCGGGGCGGTGACCCTGACCCGCGCCTTCGATCCGCGGATCATGATGGTGGCCGCCGGGGTGGCCATCGTGCTGGCCTTCGTGGCCAAGCTGGGGGCCCTGTTGCAGACCATTCCGGCGCCGGTGATGGGGGGCATCATGACCCTGCTGTTCGGCTCCATCGCGGTGGTGGGCATGAATACCCTGGTGCGCGCCGGCCACTCCCTGACCGCGCCCCGCAATCTGGTGGTGATCTCGCTGATCCTGGTCTTCGGCATCGGCGGCATGCAGCTGGGCGGCGGGCAGTTTACCCTTCAGGGGGTGAGCCTGGCGGCCCTGGTGGGCATCGTCCTGAACTGGGTGCTGCCGCCGGCCAACGAAGAGGCGTAAGTATCCTGTCCCGGGCTCATTCGGAGTGGTGACGTCTCGTATCATTGAGGCCCGGGACTAGCCTGAGGGCAGGCACTGCGCGAAGACGCTGTGAACCCCTCCCTGGGCGCTCGACTTTTTCGTCCCTGAAAAAGACGCTTCGCTCCGGCCTGCCCCCAGCGCCCCTAAGCCATTCGCCTTATGGCGGTTTCGGTGATTTACGTGCGCGGGGTTCTCGCAGGCATGATGCTGCTCGGTGCCGCCGTCGGAGAAGGAGGGCGGCGGGCTCAGGCGTGATGCTGCTCGGTGCCGCCGTCGGAGAAGGAGGGCGGATTGTTCGCACTGACGATCACGCACTCGTTGTCGCTCTTGTTGCGGAAGCGGTGAGGCAGGCGGGAGTCGAAGTAGTAGGCATCGCCGGCGGTCAACAGCTGGACCTCGCCACCCACGGTGAGCTCGATGGTGCCGGAGATGATCACCCCGCCTTCTTCCCCCTCGTGCTCCAGCATCTCCTCGCCGGTATCGGCCCCCGGGGGATAGTGCTCATGGATGATCGACATGCTGCGGTTGGGGCGGCGCGCCCCCACCAGCTTCCAGGAGAGGGTGCCGTCGCCGATGTCGGTGAGCTCCTCGGCCCGATAGAAGACCTGTTCCTGGCTGAGCTCCTCGCCGGCGAAGAATTCGCTGATGGAGACCGGCAGCGCATCGAGAATCTTCTTCAGGGAGCTGACCGAGGGGCTGACGCTGTTCTGCTCGATCAGGGAGATGGTGCTGTTGGTCACGCCGGCCCGCTTGGCCAGTTCTCGCTGGGAGAGCTGGCGGGCCAGCCGCAACTGCTTGAGACGCTCGCCGACGTCGAATCCACCCATGGATTGGGGTCCTTATGTTGAAGATCTTTTACATAGCATACCCGGTTACGTGACCGAACTTAAGCGCCATGCGCCAGTGCGTGGATTTCACGGGAAAAGTCGTCTGCGGTGATGAGTCCAACGGTGCCATGGGGTAGGCTGAGGGCAGCAGTCCGTCGGCCGCGGGATGTCCTCCTGAGTGACTCCGGCCGATGGGCGCCTAGCCAGATGATGCCTTGGATGCTAAGTTGACCAAATGGACAAGTTTTCGCAGATACCCCCCCGCCAACTGATCACCGGCCTGATCCTGGCCGGCGGCCAGGGGCGGCGCATGGGCGGGCTCGACAAGGGGCTGGTGGAATTCGCCGGTCGCCCGCTGGTCGCCCATGCTCGCGCGCCCCTGGCGGGGCGGGTGGCCGAGTTGCTGATCAATGCCAATCGCCACCCGGCGGCCTATGCGGACTGGGCGGACCGGGTCGTCGCCGACCGCGAGTCCGGCTACCAGGGGCCGCTGATGGGCATCTGGAGCGGACTCTGTGCCGCGACCACGCCCTGGGTGCTCGTCGTGCCCTGCGACAGTCCCGGGCTTCCGCTGGACCTGCTCGAGCGGCTCTGGGCGGGGCGTGGCGAGGCGGCCATCGCCACCGCCTTCGATGGCCAGCGGGATCACCCGGTGGTGGCGTTGATCCGCCGTGACCTGGCCGACGACCTGGGCCAGGCGCTGGCCGCCGGCGAACGCAAGATCGACCGCTGGTATGCGCGTCACCCCTGGGTCCGGGTGCCCTTCAAGGAAGGGCCCGAGGCCTTCGCCAACCTCAATACCGAGGAGGAGCGGCGACGCCTGGAGGCGCGGCGCGCGGCCGGCGACCGGGAGGTGCCCCATGAGTCGCCTTGACCGAATTGGCTTCGCCGACGAGCCCCTGCCGCTGTTGGGCATCGCCGCCTGGAGCGGCACCGGCAAGACCACGCTGCTGGAGGCACTGCTGCCGCGGCTGGCCGAGCGTGGCCTGCAGGTGGCGGTGATCAAGCACGCCCATCACGAGTTCGAGGTGGATCGCCCCGGCAAGGACAGCCATCGCCTGCGCCAGGCCGGTGCCGCACCCATGCTGGTGGCCTCGCGGCGCCGGGTCGCCCTGATGTACGAGACGCCGGGGCAGGAGGAGCCGGAACTGCCCGAACTGATCGATCTGCTGCGCCCGCGTCGCCCCGACCTGGTGCTGGTCGAGGGTTTCAAGGCCTGGCCCTTACCCAAGCTGGAGTTGCATCGCCCCGAGCTCGGCAAGCCGCTGCTGGCCCCCCAGGATCCCTGGGTCCGGGCGGTGGCGAGCCCCGTGCCCCTGGCCCTGCCGGCGGCTGTCGAGGGGCTGGATCTCAACGATCACCGGGCGCTGGCCGACTGGGTGGCGGCCTGGCCGGCTCGCTGGCCCCAAGTCGCGCGCCCGGACGGGGAGGCGTCGCCATGAGCCTCTCCTGTTTCGATCTCGGCGAGCGCATGCTCGCGGTCGACGAGGCTCAGCGCCATCTCGAAGGCCTGGTCGCGGCGCCCCTGGCGAGCGAGTCCTGCCCCCTGGCCGAGCTGCCGGGGCGGGTGCTGGCCGATGCCATCCGCTCGCCCATCGACGTGCCCCAGAATACCAATGCCGCCATGGACGGCATCGCCCTGGCCTGGCCCGCCGCCGACGACACCCTGGCCCTGGTCGGGACGGTGCTGGCGGGAAGCCACGCCGAGCGTGGCCTGGCGGCGGGAGAGGCGGTGGCCATTACCACCGGTGCGCCCCTGCCGGCGGGGGCCGATACCGTGATCATGCAGGAGCAGTTGGCGTTCCCCGCCGGCGACCGGGTGAGGGTGACCCGCCCCGAGACGGTGCGTCGCGGCCAGCATGTGCGCCAGGCCGGCGAGGACGTGTCCCGCGGCAGCCTGGCCCTGGCCGCCGGCACCCGCCTGGGACCGGCCCAACTGGGCCTGCTGGCCTCCCTGGGGGTGGCCGAGGCGCGGGTCCATCGCCGCCCGCGGGTGGCGATCTTCTCCAGCGGCGACGAGGTCACGGCGCCCGGGACGCCGCTGCCCATGGCGGGCATCTATGATGCCAACCGCTACTCCCTGCGCGGCCTGCTCGACGGGCTCGGCTGCGAGCTCCTCGATCTGGGCATCCTGCCGGATGATCGCGAGACCATGGCCGCCGCCCTGAGCGATGCCGCTGCCCGGGCCGATATGGTGATCACCAGCGGCGGGGTCTCGGTGGGGCGTGCCGACTGGATCAAGGCGGCCCTCGGCGAGGTCGGCGAGCTGGGCTTCTGGCGCATCGCCATGCGCCCGGGGCGGCCCCTGGCCTGCGGCTGGCTGGGGCCGGAGCGTACTCCCTTCTTCGGCCTGCCCGGGAACCCGGTGGCGGTGATGGTCACCTTCCTGCAGTTCGTGCAGCCGGTGCTGCGCCGGCTGATGGGGCAGCCCGGGTGGCAGCCGCGGCGCCTCACCGCCCTGGCCGCCGCGCCCCTGGCCAGCCGTATCGGGCGGGTCGACTATCTGCGCGGCAGCTACCACAGTGACAGTCAGGGGCGACTCTGGGTGACCCCCACCGGCCGTCAGGGCTCGGGCATCCTCACCTCCATGGTGCGGGCCGACTGCCTGATCGAGGTGGACGCCGAACGCGAGGCGGTGGCCGAGGGCGAGCCGGTGACCCTGCAACTCCTCAACGATTTCAGCTAGACAGGAAACAGCCATGAGCCTGACCCATCTCAATGCCCGCGGTGAAGCCCATATGGTGGACGTGGCCGACAAGGGCGAGACCCGCCGCGAGGCGGTGGCCAGCGGATGTATCACCATGCGCCCCGAGACCCTGGCGCTGCTGGCACAGGGCGGGCTGCCCAAGGGCGACGTCCTGGCCACGGCGCGTATCGCCGGCATCCAGGCCGCCAAGCGCACCCATGAGCTGATTCCGCTCTGCCATGCGCTGCCGCTCTCCAAGGTGGCGATCGATTTCCACCTGAATGAGGCGGCCGCCTGCGTGGAGGTCACCGCCACCTGTCGCCTCAACGGCCGCACCGGGGTCGAGATGGAGGCCCTGACCGCGGTCTCGGTGGCCTGCCTGACCCTCTATGACATGTGCAAGGCGGTGGACAAGGCGATGCAGATCGAGGCGCTGCGGCTGGAGTCGAAGAGCGGCGGCCAGTCCGGCGACTACCGCCGCGGGGTGACGCCCCCCACGCCCATCGTCACCGGCAGCGGCGAGCCCGGGGTGGTGGCCCTGGGAGAGGCGGCCCAGGGGAGCCTGCTGAGGGTCAAGTGCCTGGCGGAGCTGCGCGAGCGCCTCGAGGTCAGCGAGGTGGAAATCGCCCTCGATGCGCTGCCCAGTGCCGATGTGGCCGGGCTCAAGGCGGCCCTCGAGGCGCGTGACGCCGGTTTCGCCCTGCTCAAGGAGGCGCGCATCCTGTGTGCCGTCAACCAGGTGATGGGGGGCGACGAGACGCCCCTGACCGAGGGCGATGAGGTGGCCTTCTTTCCGCCGGTGACGGGGGGGTGACGATGATTCGTGTGCAGCAGGCGCCCTTCGATGCCGGGGCGGAAATGGCGTCCTTGAGCGCGGGGCGTACCGATATCGGTGCCCTGGTCAGTTTCGTGGGTCAGGTGCGCGATTTCAATGAGCGTCCGGACGTCGAGGGGCTGACCCTCGAGCATTATCCCGGCATGACCGAGGCCGCCCTGGGCGAGATCGTCGCCGAGGCCGAGGCGCGCTGGTCCCTGCAAGGGGTGCGCCTGATCCACCGGGTGGGCCACCTGACGCCCGGCGACCCCATCGTCCTGGTGGTAGTGGCCAGTGCCCATCGCCGCGCCGCCTTCGAGGCCTGTGATTTCATCATGGACTACCTCAAGACCCGGGCGCCTTTCTGGAAGAAGGAACACACCGCCAGCGGTCATTACTGGGTGGCCGAGCGCCACAGCGACCACCAGGATGCCCAGCGCTGGGAGGAAACACCATGACCCCATCCCTGATCGATGACTTCGGCCGGCGGGTCGACTATGTGCGGCTCTCGGTCACCGACCGCTGCGACTTTCGCTGCGTCTATTGCATGAGCGAGGAGATGACCTTCCTGCCTCGGGCCCAGGTATTGACCCTGGAGGAGCTGGCCCAGGTGGCCCGGGCCTTCGTCGAGCTGGGCGTGGCCAAGATTCGTCTCACCGGTGGCGAGCCCCTGGTGCGGCGTGGCATCGATACCCTGGTGGAGGAGGTCGGGGCCCTGGATGGCCTCAGGGATTTCGCCATGACCACCAACGGGGCCGGGCTGCGTAAATGGGCGCCGGCACTGCGTCGCGGCGGCCTGGGGCGGCTCAATATCAGCCTCGACTCCCTGGATGCCGACAAGTTTCGCCGCCTGACCCGCACCGGTGACCTGCACAAGGTGATCGACGGCATTCATGCCGCTCAGGACGCCGGCTTTCGGGGAATCAAGCTCAATGCGGTGATCCTCAAGGGGCGCAACGACGACGAGGTGCTCGACCTGGTGGAGTTCGCCCGTCGCGAGTCTCTGGATATCAGCTTTATCGAGGAGATGCCCCTGGGGCAGGTCTCCGATCATGGTCGCGACGAGACCTACTGCTCCAGCGACGAGGTGCAGGCGCTGATCGAGGCGCGTTATCCCTTGACGCCGACCGCGGAGGTCACCCCGGGCCCCTCGCGCTATTTCCGCATGGCCGATCACGCCAGCCGCATCGGTTTTATCTCTCCCCATAGCCACAACTTCTGTGCCAGCTGCAACCGGGTACGTGTCACGGTGGAGGGGCGCTTACTGCTCTGCCTGGGCAATGAACACTCCGTGGATCTGCGGGCGGTACTGCGCCGCTATCCCAATGATCTGGAGCGACTCAAGGCGGCCATCGTGGCGGCCATGCCGCTCAAGCCGGAGCGCCATCACTTCACCACCGACGGTGACGTTCAGGTGGTGCGCTTTATGAACATGACCGGCGGTTAGGGGCGTCGACGGGGCTCGGGAAAGAGGAGACGGGGGAGGCCAAGGCCTCCCTTTTTCTTGCGCCAAGCAGAGGGAATTGCTCCTGTCATGGGCGGTTTTTCCACGGCCATATCGCTTGCTAAACCGTCATGGGCGCATATACTGCCAAGTTAGTAAGGCTATCAATCCCACCCAGTTTCCTGAAATGGAGGAGGCCAATGTCCGCCGAGTCTCTCGAAAAAATCGCTCGCAACAAGAATGTCGCCCGGGCCGCGGCGCGTCAGCTCAGCATGGAGCAGCTGCATAAGTTGGCCGAGGTGATCGGGGAAGTTATCGAGCAGAAGCAGGAAGATGAATTGCGTCGCGAGCAGGAAGAGGCGATGAAGGAGCGCAAGCTGGCCGAGATTCGCGAGGCGATCAACGAGGCGGGGCTCTCCCTGGACGACCTGGTCTCCGAACAGCCCAAGCGCCGGGGCCGTCCGCCGAAAAAGAAGTCGGGCTCCTGATTCCCGACGCGAGCATAGCGATCGATGAGACACCAAGGCGAGCCCCAGGCTCGCCTTGGTGTTTTTGGCTCAGTCGCCCTGGGGGTCGGCGGCGAAAAGCTGCAGGTGCAGGGCGACGGGGCGGCGCAGGTGATCCTGGAAATAGCGCAGCAGCCCCGGCTCCAGCTCGCCGCGCAGGGCCACCAGGGTCTCGCCGCCGGCCCGGGCCAGATGCTCATCCAGCCAGTCGCCGAAGGCCAGCTCGTCCAGGGGGAGCTCCTCCGGGGCGTCGAGCAGCAGGCGGCCGATGCGTGCCCAGCCTTGGCCCTCGCGGGGCAGCACCGGCAGGGCCAGGAACAGCGCCGGGTGGCGGGACGATGCCCCGCCGCTGCCCTTCGACGGGCGCGGGCCTCCGCCATGTTGGGGAACCAGGCAGGGAGGCTCGGGATGGCGGGCCTGGCGATGCAGGCCCTCGCCATCCAGGCGAATCAGGTCGCCGTTGCTGGGGATCAGCGGTGCCTCGATGCCCAGGCCCTCGGCCAGCCGCCGGTGGGCCTCCTGGTGGCGATGCTCGCCATGTACCGGCAGCAGGCGCCGCGGCCTGACCCAGTCGTAGAGGGCGGTAAGCTCGTCCTGGGCCGGGTGACCGGAGGCGTGCAGTTCGGGGTGGTCGCTCTCGTCGAGGATCGCTACGCCGAGCCGCTTGAGGCCCGCCTGCAGGCGCTCGATCAGCAGCTCGTTGCCGGGGATGGCCTTGGCGGAGAAGATCACGCTGTCGCCGGCCCCCAGTTCCAGGTGCGGATGACGCCCCATGGCGAGCCGGGAGAGGGCGGCCCGGGGCTCGCCCTGGCTGCCGGTGGCGATCACCAGCACCTCCTCGGGGGGCAGGTAGCCCAGGTCGCGGGTCGGCACCAGGGGCGGCAGATCGTCCAGGTAGCCCAGTCCCCGGGCCACCCCCACCATGCGCTCCATGGCGCGCCCCATCAGGCTGATGCGGCGACCGCAGCGGGCCCCGGCCCGGGCGATGGAGAGCACTCGGGCCAGGTTGCTGGCGAAGCAGCTCACCACCACTCGCCCCCGACAGTCGGGCAGCAGTCGCTCCAGGGCCTCGGCCACTTCGCCTTCGCTGCGCGAGTGGCCGGGCAGGGGGGCATTGGTGGAATCGCCCACCACCAGGTCCACCGGCGCCAGGGCGCGATAGAGGGCCTCGTCCACCGGCTCGCCGATCACCGGGGCCGGGTCGAGTTTCCAGTCGCCAGTATGCAGGATGCGCTGCTGCGGGGTGGTGATCAGCAGGGCGCAGCTCTCGGGGATGGAGTGGGTCAGCGGCAGCAGACGAAGGGTGAAGGGGCCGCTCTCGTAGGCTTCCCCCGGCTCGATCACCCGAATCGCCTCGCAGGCCAGGCCCTGTTCGACGAACTTGGCTCGCAGCAGGCCGGCGGCCAGGGGCGTGGCATAGATGGGGCAGCCCAGCTTGGGCCACAGCCAGGCGGCGGCGCCGATATGATCTTCGTGTCCGTGGGTGATGTAGAGCGCCTTGGGGCGGATGCCCAGAGTGGTCAAGGCCGCCAGGTTGGGCACCTGGAGGGGGGCGTCGGGGAGATCCTGGCGGATCATCATGCCGCAGTCCACGGCGATCCAGTGGTCGTCATGCCCGTAGAGGTTGAGGTTCATGCCGATCTCGCCACAGCCTCCCAGGGGCAGAAAATAGAGGGGTGGCTGGCTGCGGGGGCGGATCTGGACTCGAGGGCGTGACATGGGCAAGGCGATCGTCTGACGGAATCGTGCATCATACGGGAAGGGCGGCGGGGTCCACAATGCGGGCTCGGCGAGCGTGTTCCGCCGGGGCGGAATTGGTTACACTCTGCGTCCCTTATGGTTTGATTCTAAAGACGGATACGCTGTCCATGTCGCACTACTATCGCCTGGTGGTCTCCTGCCCGGACCGGGTGGGGATCGTCTCCCGAGTCTCCGGTTTTATCGCCAGCCAAGGCGGTTCCATCACCGAGGCCAACCAGCACTCGGACCTGGAGACCGGTCGCTTCTTTATGCGCTACGAGATCCAGGCCGACTCCATGCCGCTGGATGCCGACGGCTTCCGCGAGGCCTTCGCCCCCATCGCCGAAGAGTTCACCATGACCTGGGCGCTGACCGATACCGCCCGCCGGCGGCGGGTGGTGCTGATGGTCTCCCGGGCCTCCCACTGCCTGGTGGACCTGCTCTATCGCTGGACCGCCGGTGAGCTGGAGTGCGATATCCCCTGCGTGATCTCCAACCATGACGACCTGCGTGCCCTGGTGGAGTGG
Source organism: Halomonas sp. NCCP-2165 (assembly GCF_023708045.1). Lineage (NCBI taxonomy): Bacteria > Pseudomonadati > Pseudomonadota > Gammaproteobacteria > Oceanospirillales > Halomonadaceae > Halomonas > Halomonas sp. NCCP-2165. The sequence continues at coordinate 167,119 of NZ_BRCY01000002.1, read as the reverse complement.
CACGGCATTCCCTATCACCATGTGCCGGTGGATCCCGTCGACAAGGCCGGCGCCTTCGCCGAGGTGGAGCGCCTGGTGGAGGCCGCCGAGGCGGACTCGGTGGTGTTGGCCCGCTATATGCAGATCCTGCCGCCGGGCCTCTGCGAGCGTTATGCCGGTCGGGTGATCAATATCCACCACAGCTTCCTGCCCTCCTTCGCCGGGGCCAAGCCCTACCATCAGGCCTATGAGCGGGGCGTCAAGCTGATCGGTGCCACCTGTCACTATGTGACCTCAGAGCTGGATGCCGGCCCCATCATCGAGCAGGACATCCATCGGGTCAGCCACTGCCATACCCCCCAGGATCTGGTGCGCTTCGGTCGCGACGTGGAGAAGGCGGTGCTGGCCCGGGGCCTGCGCTGGCACCTGGAGGATCGGGTGCTGATCCACGGCAACAAGACCGTGGTCTTCGCCTGAGGCGACACCATGACCTTCACCGAGACGCTCCTGGTCCCCTGGATACTGGTGGCCGGCTGGCTGCTGTCGGCGGCGGTGCTGGGGCTGGCCCTGACGCAGCGCCCCTGGCGGGCGCTGGTCGCCCGACCCGCCGCCCAGCATCGTCTGATGGCCGCCGCCGTGGCGGTGATGCTGCTCTGGCAACTGCGCGCCCAGGCGGTGGACTGGCTCTCCCTGCACTTGATGATGACGGCGTTGCTGACGCTGATGTTCAAGGCGCCGCTGGCGCTGCTGGTCAATCTGGCCGTCAATCTCGCCATGCTGGCGGTGGGCAAGGTGGCCTGGCCCCTGCTGGGGGTCAATGTGCTGGTCAGCGGAGTGGTGCCGGCCCTGGTGATGGTGTTGGCCTGGCGCCTGGTGGATCGCTGGCTGCCGGATAACCTGGCGGTCTTCCTGTTCCTCTGCGGTTTCTTTGGCAGCGCCCTCGCCACCCTGGCGTCGGGGCTCGGGGTGCTGGCGATCGTGGGCCTGGGCACCACCGATCCCCAGGCCTGGTTCCTGGCCACCGAATATGCCCGCTTCCTGCCGCTGCTGATGCCCTCCGAGGCCTTTATTACCGGCATGCTGCTTAGCCTGATGCTGGTCTATCACCCGGAGTGGGTGGCCACCTTCAACCGTCATCGCTATATCGACACCAAGTAGGGCGGGGCAGATAGGCCTTGGCGGCTATCGCCCAAGTGGCTATAGTGGCAGGCGTTTTGGGGGAGTAGTCACTTTCCCGCCGCCCCTGGGGCGGCCCCGGAGAAAGGCCGGTATCAACAGCTTTGGTCACCCTCGACCATGGTGCCGGCGGCCACGCCAGTGGCTCGACGAGACTCAGGACATGGGCGCTTCCGAGGCCGGCGGCGACCCGTGTTCTGTCTGTGCGAGCCGGCCGTGGAGTCCAGATCCCTTGGAAGCCCTGATCACCTCGACCCTGGCGGTGGGTCTCGCCGAGATCGGCGACAAGACCCAGCTTCTGGCCCTGCTGCTGGTGGCGCGCTTTTCTCGACCCTGGCCCATCTTCTGGGCGATTCTCCTGGCGACCCTGATCAATCACGGCGCCTCGGCCTGGCTGGGTGCCTCCCTCTCCGCCTGGATCGATGCCCAGTGGATGACCCTGGCGGTGGGCCTGGCCTGTGTCGCCATGGGCCTCTGGCTGCTGCGCCCCGATGATGACGATGGGCTGGATGCCGGCGCCCCGGGCCATGGCGTCTTCTTTACCTCCTTCGTGCTCTTCTTCCTGGCCGAGATCGGCGACAAGACGCAGATCGCCACCGTGTTGCTGGCGGCCCGCTTCGAGGCGGTGCTGGCGGTGACCCTGGGGACCACCCTGGGGATGCTGGCGGCCAATGCGCCGGTGCTGTGGCTGGGCGCGCGCTTCAGCGAGCGGCTGCCGGTGCGCCTGGTGCATCGGCTGGCCAGTGCGCTCTTTATCCTGCTGGGGCTCTGGGTGATGCTAGTCGAGGCGCGGGCCTGGGAACTGCTGCCCGCCTGAGCCGCAGGAGGGGCGGGTGCACTGAGGAGCGGCGTGGCGTTGTTTCAGGCACCATCTTCGAAGAGTGGCAGTTGGCGTCGCGCCTTCAGGCCTGAGTTGCAGGAGAGGAGAGCGGGGCGGGGGCTCATGGGCCCTCGTCGAAGAGCGGTAATTGACGGCGCGCCTCCGGCGGGCGCAGGCGCACGCCTACACCCAGCAGGCGCACCGGGCGGGCGCCGCGTCCCCAGGCCTGGGTCATCAGGGCGTCCCAGGAGGCGCTGCCTTCCAGGGTGGTGAGGCTGAAGTCGTCGAAGCGCACCTTGACGAAGGCCTGGCTCGGCGGCGGATGGCCGTGGCGGGCCAGGCGTGCCTCCAGGCGATCCACCAGCGCCGGCAGGGCGGCCTGGCAGCTGGCCAGGTCCGGCAGGTCGCGGGGAAAGGTGGTCTCCACGCTCACCGACTTGCGCTCCCGCCGGGGGCGCACCTCCCGCTCGTCGCGGCCCCGGCAGAGCTCGAAGAGGCGCTGGCCGAACTTGCCGAACCGTTCGATCAGCGCCTCCCGGGGCAGGCCGCGCAGCTCATCGCAACGCCGAATGCCCAGGGTCTCGAGCTTGGCGGCGGTGGCCGGTCCGACCCCGGGCAGGCAGGACACCGGCAGGGCCGCCACGAAGGCTTCCATGGCCTGGGGAGGGATCACCCTGAGGCCATCCGGCTTGTCCCAGTCGCTGGCCACCTTGGCCAGGAACTTGTTGGGGGCGGCGCCCACCGAGAGGGTGATGCCGGTGCGGGCCAGGCACTCGGCCTTGAGCCACTGGCCCATCCAGGTGGCGCTGCCCCGGAAGCGGCTCACGGCGCTGATATCCAGGTAGGCCTCGTCCAGGGAGAGGGGCTCGACCCGGGGCGTGAGCTCGTGGAACAGCGCGAGGATCTCACGGGAGACCGCCCGGTAGCGCTCGAAGTCCGGCGCGCGCAGTACCAGGTCGGGGCACAGTCGCAGGGCCCGGGCGGTGGGCATCGCCGAGCGCACCCCGAAGGCTCGGGCGGCATAATTGCAGGTGGCGATGACCCCGCGCCGCTCCTGGCTGCCGCCCACCGCCAGGGGCACCTCGCGCAGGGTCGGGTCATCGCGCATCTCCACCGCCGCGTAGAAGCAGTCGCAGTCGGCGTGGAGAATCTTGCGGCTCGCCATGGCGTCCTAGTTGAGGGCCTGGCCGTTGCCGCCGCGGATCACCCCGACGCCGATGCCCTCGATCTCCAGGGCCTCGTTGCGCAGGTCCACCTCGATGGGCGCGAAGTCGGGATTTTCCGCCTCCAGCCAGACCCGCGGCCCCTGGCGGCGGAATCGCTTCACCGTTACCTCGTCCTCGAGGCGTGCCACCACGATCTGGCCGTCGCGGACCCGCTCGGTGCGATGCACCGCCAGCAGGTCGCCTTCGAGGATGCCTACGTCCTTCATCGACAGGCCGCGGACCCGCAGCAGGTAGTCGGCCCGGGGCGTGAAGAAGTCCGGTGGCAGCGGGCAGTAGCGATCGATATGCTCGGTGGCCAGGACGGGGCTGCCGGCGGCCACCTCGCCGATGATGGGGAGCCCCTGGGATGGGGTCTCGCCCTCGGGCTCGGCCTGCTCCTGGGCGGGCAGGCGAATGCCCCGGGAGGTCCCCGCCACCATGCGGATCACTCCCTTGCGCTCCAGGGCGCGCAGGTGCTCCTCGGCGGCATTGGGGGAGCGAAAGCCCAGGGCCCGGGCGATCTCGGCACGGGTCGGCGGGTAGCCCTGCTCGTTGAGGGTCTTGACGATAAAGTCATAGACATTCTGCTGGCGGGGGGTGAGGGGGCGGCTCATGGCGGGCTCCACGGCGTATTCAAGGGTTTGTTCAAGTATACAGCATGGTTTTACATACAGTAAGCATTCTCCCCGGATGCCGCGTATCCTGAGTGTAACAGCGTTTTAAACTATCTCGTTTTATGCCACTATCCCGGCATTACTCGAAGACATAATGTTTTAAACAGCCGTCTTATCCGGGGCGGGCGTGCTCGCCCTCTCCCCGGCCCTCGCGGGGAAACGCCGGAGCGGACGGCCAGGGGAGCGCCGCCCATGGCCCAGACCGACACCGTCACCCGTATTCTCGATACCGCCGAGGTGCTGTTCGCCGAGCGCGGTTTCGCCGAGACCTCCCTGCGCAATATCACCAGCAAGGCCAAGGTCAACCTGGCCGCCGTGAACTATCACTTCGGCTCCAAGAAGGCGCTGATCCAGGCGGTCTTCGCCCGCTACCTGGATCCCTTCACCGAGCGCTTCCACGCCGTCCTGGATGAGCTGGAGGCGGAGTACCAGGGGCGCGAGATTCCCCTGGAGACCCTGCTGGAGAGCATGGCCCGCACCGTGCTGGAGGTGCCCGCCGAGCGCAACAGCCTCAAGGTCTTCATGCGCCTGCTGGGGCTCGCCTACAGCCAGGCCCAGGGGCATCTGCGGCGCTATATCCAGGAGCACTATGGCAGCGTCTTCACCCGCTTCACCGAGCTGGTGCGTCGCGCCACCCCGGAGCTGCCGGATGCCGAGCGCTTCTGGCGCCTGCACTTCGTGCTGGGCAGCGTGATTTTCACCCTCTCGGGCCTCGATGCCCTGCGCGATATCGCCGAGCAGGACTATGGCGAGCAGGTCACCGTGCGCGACCTGATCCGCCGCATGCGCCCGGTGGTGGTCTCCGCCATGCATGCGCCCCTGCCGGCCTCTGCCGAATCGGTGGCCTAGATGCCTACGCCACGACTCGATGCCCTGCCCCCCGAGCAGGGGGCCTGGCTCGAGATCGATCTCGACGCCCAACGCCTGACCCTCTGGCGTGGTAGCGAGGCGGTCTCGACCCATGCCATCTCCAGCGGCGTGGCCGGTAATGGCCAACGGGAGGGGAGTGGTCAGACCCCCCTGGGCTGGCACTATATCCGCGCCGCCATCGGTGCCGATTGTCCCCGGGGCACGGTATTTCGCGGGCGTCGCCCCACCGGCGAGATCTTCGACCCCGAGCAGGCGGTGCCGGATCGCGACACTATCCTGACCCGTATTCTCTGGCTGTGTGGCCTGGAGCCGGGATACAACCGCGGTGGCGACGTGGATAGTCAGCGTCGCTATATTTATCTGCATGGCACCCCGCCGGATCAGCCCATGGGGGTAGCCGCCTCCCATGGCTGTATCCGCCTGCGTGACGATGACCTCCTGGCGCTGTTCGCCGCGGCGCCCCCGGGCACGCCGGTGTGGCTCCACGATTGAGTGACCCTGTTGTCGCCTCAGACATTGGTCTAGAATGCCCCACTTCTTCAGCCAAGGAAGATGAACATGACGCAACCTCTCGGCTCGGTGATGCTGGACCTCGAAGGCCCCCGGCTTCGCCCTGAGGAAAGTGACATGCTCAAGCGCCCCGAAGTCGGTGGCGTGATCCTGTTCTCACGAAATATCGAGGATGCCCGGCAGGTACAGGCCCTCTGCGCGGCGATACGCCGCCTGCGCCCCGACCTGCTGCTGGCCATCGATCAGGAGGGCGGGCGGGTCCAGCGCCTGCGGGCGGGAGTGACCCGCCTGCCCGCCATGGCGCGTCTCGCCGAGGGCTTCGACAGCGATCCCCAGGCCGTGGTGCAGCGTTGTCAGGACGCCGGCTGGTTGCTGGGGATGGAGATGGCCGCCTGCGCCCTCGATCTCTCCTTCGCCCCGGTGCTGGACGTGGACGGCGGCGACTCCACGGTGATCGGCGATCGCAGCTTCTCCGCCGACCCCCGGGTGGTCAGCCTGCTGGGGCGCGCCTTTATCAATGGCCTCCATGAGGCGGGCATGGTCGCGGTCGGCAAGCACTTCCCCGGCCATGGCGGCGTGGCCGCCGACTCCCATCACGAGCTGCCGGTGGACTCGCGCCCCCTGGAGGCGCTGCGCCGCCATGACCTGCTGCCCTTCGCCGAGCTGGCCGGCGAGCTGGACGGGGTGATGCCGGCGCATGTGGTCTACTCCGCCTTCGACGAGCGTCCCGCCGGCTTCTCGCGCAGCTGGCTGGGCCTGCTGCGCGAGGAGCTGGGCTTCAAGGGCACCATCTTCTCCGACGACCTGGGCATGGCCGGTGCCGCCGTGGCCGGGACGCCCGGCGAGCGCGCCCTGGCGGCCCTGGAGGCCGGTTGCGACATGGTGCTGATCTGCAATGATCGCGCCGCCGCCCTGGAGGTGCTGGACGCCTGCCAGGGACGCGCCAGCAATCGCCAGGCCAAGTTGCGTTACCGTCGCGCCCGCCCCAGTCTCGAGGCCCTGCCGGCGCTTTCGCGCTGGCGCCGGGTGCACGCCCAACTGGAATCCCTGGCCGACACTTCCCCCTGATAAGCGGTGGCGCCGAGCCGCCACCCACCGACCCCTTTCGAGAGCGAGCCCATGACGCGACTGGCCCCCGAGCACCATCAATCCCTGACCACCATGCGCGATATCATGGCCGATGCCGACTGCCTGATCTCCCAGGCGGCGGTGGAAGCGGCCCTGGACCGCATGGCCGAGCAGATCACCGCCGACCTGGGTGACAAGCTGCCGGTCTTCTATTGCGTGATGAACGGTGGCCTGATCACCACCGGTCATCTATTGCCCCGCCTGGGCTTCCCCCTGGAGGTGGATTACCTGCATGCCACCCGCTACCGGGGCGGCATTCGCGGCGGCGAACTGTTCTGGCGAGTCTCCCCGGAGATCCCCATGGCCGGGCGCCATGTGGTGATCGTCGATGATATCCTCGACGAAGGCGCCACCCTGGCGGCGATTCTCGACTACTGCCGCGAGGCGGGGGCGGCCAGCGTCTCCACCGCCGTGCTGGTGGACAAGACCCACGAGCGCAAGGCGGTGCCCGGGCTCAGGGCCGATTACTGTAGCCTCGAAGTCGAGGATCGTTATGTGTTCGGGTTCGGCATGGACTACAAGGGCTACTGGCGCAATGCCCCGGGAATCTTCGCCCCGAAAGGGCTGTAAGCCCCGGGCGTGTGCTTGTTACCTTCTGTATTCTTGAGCTCAAGAACCGCCAGGTGTTCGGTTTCGGCATGCTGATAAGGTCGGCAAGGGCTAATGGCGCAATGCCCCGGGAATCTTCGCCCCGAAAGGGCTGTAAGCCACAAGCCACAAGCCATAAGCTTGAAGCTGGAAGAAAGATCGCCCCCATGGCTTGCCATGGGGGCGATTGACGTTAGGCTGCCTTCCAGCTTCCCGGTTAGGCAAGCCCCAGCTCGTGGGTGGCCTCCTCGCGCATCTTGAACTTCTGGATCTTGCCGGTGACGGTCATCGGGAAGTCGTCGACGAACTTCACGTAGCGCGGGATCTTGTAGTGAGCGATCTTGCCCTGGCAGAAGGCCTTGAGGCCCGCCTCGTCGAGGCACTCGCCGTCGCTGAGCTTGACCCAGGCCATCACCTCCTCGCCATACTTCTCGTCGGGCACGCCGATCACCTGCACATCGGAGATGGCCGGATGGGTATAGAGGAAGTCCTCGATCTCTCGGGGATAGATGTTCTCGCCGCCGCGGATGATCATGTCCTTGATGCGCCCGACGATGGCCACATAGCCGTCCTCGTCCATGCTCGCCAGGTCGCCGGTATGCATCCAGCCGGCCTTGTCGATGGCCTTGGCGGTGGCCTCCGGGTTGTTCCAGTAGCCGAGCATCACGCTGTAGCCGCGGGTGCATAGCTCGCCGGTCGCCCCCTGCGGCACCACGGCGCCGGTCTCCGGGTCGACCAGCTTGACCTCCAGGTGGGGGTGGATGGTGCCTACGGTGGTGACGCGCTTCTCCAGGGGCGCATCGGTGCGGGTCTGGAAGCTTACCGGGCTGGTCTCGGTCATGCCGTAGCAGATGGTGACCTCCTCCATATGCATCTTGTCGATCACCTTGCGCATCACCTCGATGGGGCAGATCGAGCCGGCCATCACCCCGGTGCGCAGGCTGGAGAGGTCGAAGTCGGCGAAGCCGGGGTGATCCAGCTCGGCGATAAACATGGTCGGCACCCCGTAGAGGGCGGTGGCGCGCTCCTCGGCCACCGCGCGCAGGGTGCTCTCCGGGTCGAAGCCATCGCCGGGATAGATCATGGTGGCGCCATGGGTCATGCAGCCCAGGTTGCCCATCACCATGCCGAAGCAGTGGTAGAGGGGCACCGGGATCACCATCCGGTCGGCCTCGCTCAGCTTCATGGTGCGGGCGACGAAGAAGCCGTTGTTGAGGATATTGTGGTGGGAGAGGGTGGCCCCCTTGGGCGCGCCCGTGGTGCCGGAGGTGTACTGGATATTGATCGGTTCGTCGAACTGCAGGCTCGCCTGCACCTCGGCCAGGCGCTCCTCGCCCACCGCCTCTGCCCTTGCCTGGAGGTCCTGCCAGCTCAGCATGCCGGGCAGGGCGCGTTCGCCGTCCAGGCAGATCACCCGCTTGAGCTCGGGAAGCCGGCTGCTCTGCAGCATGGCAGGGTCGCCATCCCGAAGCTCCGGCATCAGCTCCGCCAGGGTCGCCACATAGTCCGAGTTCTTGAAGGCGCCCTGCAGGATCAGCGTCGAGGTACCGGACTGCTTGAGGGCGTACTCCAGTTCATGGCTGCGGTAGCTGGGATTGATATTGACCAGGATGGCGCCGATCTTGGCGGTGGCGAACTGGGTCAGGGTCCATTCGGCGCAATTGGGGGACCAGATGCCGACCCGGTCGCCCTTGGCGACACCCAGCGCCAGCAGGGCGCGGGCGGTCTGGTCCACCGCGGCCTTGAGTTCGCGCCAGCGATAGCGCAGGCCCTGGTGCAGGCTGAGCAGGGCCTCCCGCTCCGGGAAGCGGGCCGCGGTGGCATCGAAACAGTCGCCGATGGTCTGTCCCTTGAGGGGCGTATCGCTGATTCCACTGACATAGCTGGCAGGCTGAGGCGTCATGGTGGCTCCTTAGATGGCGGGTGCTTGTTATTGTCGCTGGGGCGGCGCGAAGGGCACCGCCCGATGTCCATGACGGGAGCGGGGCTGACTCAGGTGACGTCGCGGCGATCCAACTGCTCGAGGACGCTGCGACAACGGCTCTCCACTTCGTCGAGCTCCTGCTGCATCAGGCGGATATCCTCCAGGCGCGCCTGCATATCGGCCCGCTTGGCACTGAGGATCTCCAGCATGCGCTGCAGCTGACGCGCATTGCCATCCGGCATGGCGTCGTAGAGCTCGATGACCTCGCGAATCTCCGCCAGGGTAAAGCCCAGTCGCTTGCCCCTCAGGGTCAGCTTCAGGCGCACCCGGTCCTTCTCGTGGTAGATGCGGGTCTGGCCGCGTCGCTCCGGCGCCAGCAGGCCCTCCTGCTCGTAGAAGCGAATGGTGCGTGGCGTCACCTCGAACAGCCGCGACAACTCACCGATCGAGTAGGTGCGGCGCTGAGGTTTCAGCGCCCCAGTCGCGCGGGGGGAAGCCATCGCCTCCTGGCGGGGTTTCGGCATCGTTGTCATCCTGTAGTCAGACGGTTGGCGGTGGGTCGCCTATGATCTCGCATCCCGTCCTTGCTTTCCAAAGCCTAGCGCCAAGTTTACGTTAACGTAAAGTGCATAATTGTCGACTTTTGGCGTAGAGCCAGGGGGATGTCAAACAACCTAGCAAGTGCTAGGTTGGTTTTCAGTCGTCGCCGGGAGTCCTGGCCCCGGCGAAACCTATCGTGAAAGGAGTGAGGCATGGACTTTTCCCTGACCGAGGATCAACGGGCCCTGCAGCAGGCCGCGGCGGATTTCGCCCGCGCCGAGCTGGTCGACAATGCCGCGGACTGGGACGCGCGCTCCCACTTCCCGGTGGAGGTGATCAAGCGCGCCGGCGAGGCGGGCTTCCTGGCCATCTATACCCCGGAGGCGGCCGGGGGGCTGGGGCTCTCCCGCCTGGAGGCCTCCTTGATCTTCGAGCAGTTGGCCAGCGGCTGCATCTCCACCACCGCCTACCTGACCATTCACAACATGGCCACCTGGATGGTCGCCAACTGGGGCGGGGCGTCCCTTCAGGAGGCCTGGCTGCCGCGGCTGGTGAGCGGCGAGGCGCTGGCCTCCTATTGTCTCACCGAGCCGGGTAGCGGCTCCGATGCCGCCAGTCTGCGTACCAAGGCGGTTCGCGATGGCGACGATTATGTGATCTCCGGCGCCAAGATGTTTATCTCCGGGGCCGGCGCCACCGACCTGCTGGTGGTGATGGCCCGCACCGGGGAGCCGGACAGCGGTGCCGGTGGGGTCTCCGCCTTCGCCGTGCCGGCGGATGCCGCCGGTATCGAGTACGGCAAGAACGAGGAGAAGATGGGCTGGAAGAGCCAGCCCACCCGGCTGATTAGCTTCGATGGGGTGCGGGTCCCGGCGGCCAACCGCCTGGGCGAGGAGGGCGAGGGCTTCAAGTTCGCCATGAAGGGCCTCGACGGCGGTCGCCTGAATATCGCCAGCTGCTCCCTGGGCGCCGCCCAGCAGGCGCTGACCCTGGCCCGGGACTACCTGGGCGACCGTCAGCAGTTCGGGCGCCCCCTGAGCGCCTTCCAGGCGTTGCAGTTCAAGCTCGCCGATATGGCCACCGAACTCACCGCGGCGCGGCTGATGGTGCGCCATGCGGCCTGGCGCCTCGATCACGGCGACCCCGAGGCCAGCGCCTACTGCGCCATGGCCAAGCGCCACGCCACCGACATGGGCTTCACGGTGTGCAACGAGGCGCTGCAACTGCATGGTGGCTACGGCTATATCAAGGAGTATCCCCTGGAGCGGCTGGTGCGCGATACCCGGGTGCATCAGATCCTCGAGGGCACCAACGAGATCATGCGGCTGATCGTGGCGCGGCGGATACTGGCCGATGGTGTGGTTGAATCCCTGGTGTGAGCCGGGCCGCTTATGCGCCAATAGCAGGCGTGACGCGACGATTACTGGCCGACGGGGTCGTCGAATCCCTGGCCTGAATCGTCACCGAGAATTTCGATACGATGGTGCCGTGACGGCCAATCGATCCAGCGAGGAGGGAAGATGAGTGACGAGGTGGTGATTTTCGAGGAGGTCCCGCTGCGCGGCGGGCGTCGACTGGGCCTGGCGCGGCTGAACGCGCCGCGGGCCCTGAATGCCCTCTCCCGGGCGATGATCGAGGCCCTGGACCAGCGCCTCTCGGCCTGGGCCGAGGACGACGCCGTCGCGGCGGTCTGGCTGGAGGGGGCCGGCGACAAGGCCTTCTGTGCCGGCGGCGATATCGTCGCCCTCTATCGCGCCATCGGCGAGGGCGCGGAGGCCGCCAGCGCCTTCACCGGCGACTACTTCGCCGCCGAGTATCGCCTGGATCACCGCATCCATACCTATCCCAAGCCGGTAGTGGTGTGGGGTGACGGCATCGTCATGGGCGGCGGCCTGGGGCTGATGGCCGGTGCCTCCCACCGCCTGGCCACCGAGACCACCCGTATCGCCATGCCGGAGATCACCATCGGCCTCTACCCGGATATCGGCGCCAGCTGGTTCCTGGGACGCATGGCACCGGGCATCGGCGCCTACCTGGGGTTGACCGGGGCCCAACTCAATGCCCGGGATGCCCTCGATCTGGGGCTGGCGGATCGTCTGGTGCCCCGGGAGACCCGGGAGGCGCTGCTGGCGGCCCTGGGCGAGGCGGATTTCGCGAGCGCCGAGGCCTCCGCCGTGGTGGACGGGGTGCTGGATCGCTTCGAGGCCCGCGAGCATGCCCCGGCGGCCCAGCTATGGCCCCATTTCGATCATCTGCAATCGCTGACCGCCCGGGGTGGCCTGAACGAGGCGGTGGCGCGGATTCTCGCGGACGAGCGCGACGATGCCTGGCTCGCCGCCAACCGCCGACGCCTGGCCGAGGGCTGCCCGCTCAGCGCCCACCTGGCCTGGGCGATGATCCAGCGTCATCGCCACGGTAGCCTGGCCCAGGCGCTTCGCGAGGAGCTCACGCTGTCGGTGCGCTGCTGCGTGGAGGGTGACCTGGGGGAGGGGGTTCGCGCCCTGCTGATCGACAAGGACAAGAACCCGCGCTGGTCCCATGCCGGCGTGGCCGAGGTGCCGAAAGCGCAGCTCGACGCCTTCCTGGCGCCCCTGTGGTCCGAGGAGAGCCATCCGCTACGGGATCTCTAGGTCGATCGTCCTTCCTCGTCAGGCGGGAAGCCGGGCTCGGCCCGGCTTCCCGTTTTGCCTCTCCGGGGCCTGAGGGGGCACAATTCGCGGCCCCAGCTCCCGGACACGAGGCCCCATGACGAACGCCAATGCCCTGCTCGAGGCACCCCTGGCCCCCACCCTGATTCGCCAGACCCTGCCGGTGATCGGCGGCATGCTGGCCATGCTCACCTTCAATCTGGTGGACGCCTGGTTTATCGCCCGCCTGGGCACCGAGCCTTTGGCGGCGGTGGCCTTTACCTTCCCGGTGGTCTTCGCCGTGGTCAGCCTGGCCATCGGCCTGGGGATCGGTACCTCGGCGGTGGTGGGGCGCCTGCTGGGGCGCGGCGAACGCGGCCTGGCGGCCCGGCGCGGCACCGATGCCATCCTGCTGGCCGCCCTGGTCGGGGGCCTGGTGACCCTGCTGGGCCTGCCCAGTATCGAGGCGCTGTTCGCTGCCCTCGGCGCCGATCCCGCCCTGATGCCGTCCATCCACGCCTACATGGGGGTCTGGTACTGGGGGGCGGCGCTGCTGATCGTGCCCCGGGTGATCAACAGCGTGCTGCGGGCCCAGGGCAATACCCGCGCCCAGGGGGTGGCCATGGCCCTGGCGGCGGGGCTCAATGCGCTGCTCGATTACCTGCTGATCTTCGGCATCGGCCCCTTGCCTGCCCTGGGCGTGGCCGGGGCGGCCCTGGCCAGCCTGCTGAGCTGGGGGGCCATGACCGCGGGGCTGCTGGCCTATCCGCCCCTGCGCCGCTGCCTGTCGCTGCGCGGCCTGCGTCTCCATCAGGTCTGGGGCTCCTGGCGGGCCCTGGGGCGGATCGCCGTGCCGGCGGCCATTACCAGCCTCTTCACGCCCCTGGCCATGGCCCTGGTGACCCGCATCGTCGCCGCCCACGGTCATCACGCCGTGGCCGCCTTCGGCGTCGGCACCCGGGTCGATGCCATCGCCCAGATCGTGGTGCTGGCGCTCTCCATGACCCTCTCGCCGCTGGTCAGTCAGAACCTGGGGGCCGATCAACCCGCCCGGGCCTGGCGGGCGATTCGCGGCTGCTTTGCCTTCGTGCTGGCCTGGCAACTGGGGATCTGGGCCCTGCTGCAGCTCGTGGCGCCCTGGCTGACCGGCGGCTATGCCGACGAGCCGGCGGTGGGGGAGGTGCTGCGCACCTTCCTGTGGCTGGTGCCCCTGGGACTGGGCGCCCAGGGCGTGGTGATCCTCAGTGTCTCCGCGTTGAATGCCATGCACCGGCCCCGGGCCGCCATGAGCCTCTCCCTGGTACGCCTCTTCGGCCTCTTCGTGCCCCTGGCCTGGCTAGGTGGCCAGTTGGCCGGCCCCGCCGGCATTTTCGCCGGGATGCTGGTCGCCAACCTGGCCATCGGCCTGATCGCCTGGTGGCGGCTGTGTCGCATCTGGCGGCAGGGGGATCGTCGCAAGCGTTGAGAGGCGAGGGCCATCTGGGCTGGTGAGCGCCGGGCAGGCGATCTACATTGGTGTTGAATATCGATATTCTACTCTTCTGTGGAGATAACCATGAGCCAGCCGATCCCCGTGACCTGGGACGACCCCTTCCGCCTCGTCGATCAACTGGATGGCGAGGAACGGATGGTCCAGCAGACCGCCCATGACTACTGCCAGGAGCAGCTGCTGCCCCGGGTGCTGGAGGCCAATCGCCACGAGATCTTCCACCGCGAGATCATCAGCGAGATGGGCGATCTGGGGCTGCTCGGCGCCACCATCGAGGGCTACGGCTGCGCCGGCATGAACTACGTCAGCTATGGCCTGATCGCCCGGGAGGTGGAGCGAGTCGACTCCAGCTACCGCAGTGCCATGAGCGTGCAGTCGAGCCTGGTGATGTACCCCATCCACGCCTTCGGCAGCGAGGCCCAACGACAGACCTACCTGCCCAGACTGGCCAGCGGCGACTGGGTGGGTTGCTTCGGGCTCACCGAGCCCGACCACGGCTCCGACCCCGGCGGCATGAGCACCCGTGCCAGGCGCCAGGGCGACGACTGGGTGCTGAGCGGCACCAAGACCTGGATCACCAATGCACCCATCGCCGACGTCTTCGTGGTCTGGGCCAAGGACGATGAGGGGCTGATCCGCGGCTTTCTCCTCGACAAGGGCATGCCGGGGCTCTCGGCGCCCAAGATCGAGGGCAAGTTCAGCCTGCGGGCCTCCGTCACCGGGCAGATCGCCCTGCAGGACGTAGTGGTCTCCGATGACCGGCGCCTGCCCGGCGTCACCGGCCTCAAGGGGCCCTTCTCCTGCCTCAACCGGGCCCGCTTCGGCATCAGTTGGGGGGCCATGGGAGCCGCGGAGGCCTGCTGGCATGCGGCCCGGGACTACACCCTGGAGCGCCGGCAGTTTGGACGTCCCTTGGCCGCCAACCAGCTGATCCAGAAGAAGCTCGCCGATATGCAGACCGAGATCGCCCTGGGCCTGCAGGCGGCGCTGCGGGTGGGGCGCATGATCGATGCCGGGCAAGTGGTGCCGGAGGCGATCTCGCTGATCAAGCGCAACAACTGCGGCAAGGCCCTGGAGATCGCGCGCCAGGCCCGGGACATGCACGGCGGCAACGGCATCAGCGACGAATACCACGTCATCCGCCATATGCTGAACCTGGAGGCGGTCAATACCTACGAGGGTACCCACGATGTCCATGCGCTGATCCTGGGGCGTGCCCAGACCGGCCTGCAGGCCTTCTGCTGATTCCACCCCGGCAAGGAGAACGCCCATGGCCGCTCCCCTGGAAGGACGCCTGGTGCTGGATCTGTCGCGGGTGCTGGCCGGCCCCTGGGCCGGTCAGCTGTTGGCGGATCTCGGCGCCCGGGTGATCAAGATCGAACATCCCGAGCATGGTGACGATACCCGCGGCTGGGGGCCGCCCTGGCTGGAGGGGGCGGGTCCCCGGGAGGCCGCCTACTACCTCTGCGCCAATCGCGGCAAGCAGTCCCTGGCCCTCGACCTCTCACGTCCCGAGGGCCAGGCCCTGGTGCGCGAGCTGGCCGGGCACGCCGATATCCTGCTCGAGAACTTCAAGGTCGGCGGCCTGGCCGCCTATGGTCTCGACTACGCCAGCCTCAAGGCGCTCAACCCCGGCCTGATCGGCTGCTCCATCACCGGCTTCGGCCAGGACGGCCCCTATGCCAGTCGTGCCGGCTACGACTTCATGATCCAGGCCATGGGTGGGCTGATGAGCCTCTCCGGCGAGCCGGATGGCATGCCGATGAAGACCGGGGTGGCCATCACCGACGTGATGACCGGCCTCTATGCGGCGGTGGGGGTGCTGGCGGCCCTTGACGAGCGCGGGCGCACCGGCGTGGGGCGGCATATCGACGTGGCCCTGCTCGATGTGCAGGTGGCGACCCTGGCCAACCAGGCCCTCAATGCCCTGGTCGGTGGCCAGGATCCCCAACGCCACGGCAATGCCCATCCCAATATCGTCCCTTACCAGGCCTTTGCCTGCGCCGATGGGCACCTGGCGCTGACCGTGGGCAACGATGCCCAGTTCGTGCGGCTGGCGCGCCTGCTGGGCCGTCCCCAGTGGGTCGAGGACGAGCGCTTCGCCACCAATGCGGCCCGGGTCACCCATCGCGAGTCCCTGGTGCCGGCCATCGCCGAGGTCCTCGAGGCGCGTCCCCGGGACGCCTGGCTGGCCGACTTCGAGGCCCACGGCATTCCCGCCGGGCCCATCAATACCCTGAGTCAGACCTTCGCCGATCCCCAGGTGCGGCATCGGCGCATGCTGCGCCGCCTCGAGCGTGGCGGCGGCGAGATTCCCCAGGTGGCCTGTCCGCTGTTCTTCGACGGGCACTCGGCCACCGCCGAGGCGCCGCCGCCGGCCCTCGGCGAGCATAACGAGGCGCTGCTCGCCGAGCTGGGACTCACGCCGGCGGATATCGCCCGGTTGCGCCGCGCGGGGATCATCCGTTAACGGGGCGAGAAGCGCCGCTGCAGGCCGGTCTCGGCGATCATCCGGGTGGAGATCTCCTCGATGGAGAACCGGGTGGTGTCGATATGCGGGATATGCATCTGCCGGTAGAGGGCCTCGGCCTGCTGCACCTCCTGGGTGCACTGGTCGATGGAGCAGTAGCGGCTGTTGGGGCGGCGTTCGCTGCGGATCGCCGCCAGGCGCCGCGGGTCGATGGTCAGGCCGAACAGCTTGTGGCGATGGGGGGCCAGGCAGCGGGGCAGCTTGAGGGTGCCGTCCTCGTCCTGATCGTCCTCGGTGAGGGGATAGTTGGCGGCGCGGATGCCGAACTGCAGCGCCAGGTAGAGGGAGGTCGGCGTCTTGCCGCAGCGCGAGACGCCGACCAGGATCACGTCCGCCTTGTCGTACTGGTGGGTACGGGCGCCGTCGTCGTTGTCCAGGGCGAAGTGCACCGAATCGATGCGATTCATATAGACCCCATCGTGACCGATGGAGTGGGTGCGTCCCACCGTATAGGTGGAGTGGGTGGCCAGCTCCTCCTCCAGGGGCGCCAGGAAGGTGGAGAAGATATCCACCTTGAAACCCGGGGCGGTGCTGATAATGGAGCGAATCTCGCTGTCGACGATGGTATCGATGACGATGGGTTGTTCGCCGTCGCGGACCGCCGCCGCCTCGATCACCGCGACCAGGGAGCGTGCCTTGTCGGGGCTGTCGATATAGGGCTTGGTGACCATGCGGATCTCGACGTTCTCGAACTGGGCCAGCAGGCTGCGGCCCAGGGTCTCGGCGGTGATGCCGGTGCCGTCGGAGATAAAGAAGGCGGTGCGGGGCATGCGGAGGACTCATGGCAGGGAATTTCCCCGATTGTCCCGGCTGGTGGCCCGGCCGGCAACTACAAGAATCGCCGTAAAAGGGACATTGTTGTAAAAAATCTTCAGTGACTTCGCTGTTAGACCAATGGCGTAGACGCCCCGCCATTGGTAGGGTGAAGCCCTCTAGTCAAGGTGCCCGCCTTTCGGGCGTCGTCAGGAATAAGGGGGTCGCGTGGAAGAGTACATTCTGTGGTTCGATCAACTCGGCATGAACGATGTCGAACGTGTCGGCGGCAAGAATGCCTCCCTGGGGGAGATGATTTCCAATCTGGCCGGGGCCGGCGTCAGCGTGCCCGGCGGCTTCGCTACCACCGCCCATGCCTATCGCGAGTTCCTCGCCCACGAGGGCCTCAACGAGCGCATCAATGCGGCCCTGGCCAGCCTCGACGTGGATGACGTGGCCGAGCTGGCCCGGGTCGGCGCCGAGATTCGCCAGTGGGTGATCGATACCCCGCTGCCGCCGACCTTCGAGACGCACCTGCGCGCCGCCTACGACGCCCTGCTCGCCAAGCACCCCAACCTCAAGGTGGCGGTGCGCTCCTCGGCCACCGCCGAGGACCTGCCGGACGCCTCCTTCGCCGGCCAGCAGGAGACCTTCCTCAATATCGAGGGCTTCGACAATATCAAGCGCGCCGTCCACGAGGTGTTCGCCTCGCTGTTCAATGATCGCGCTATCTCCTACCGGGTGCACCGCGGCTATGCCCACGAGAACGTGGCGCTCTCCGCCGGCATCCAGAAGATGGTGCGCTCCGAGACCGGCGCCAGTGGCGTGATGTTTACCCTGGACACCGAGTCCGGTTTCCGCGACGCCGTCTTCGTCACCGCCTCCTGGGGCCTCGGCGAGACGGTGGTGCAGGGGGCGGTCAACCCCGACGAGTTCTATGTCCACAAGCCGACCCTGGCCGCCGGTCGACCGGCGGTGCTGCGCCGCAACCTGGGCTCCAAGCTGATCAAGATGGTCTACACCGAGGACGCCAGCGCCGGCAAGTCGGTGGCCACCGTGGACGTGCCGCTGGCCGAGCGTGGCCGCTTCTGTATCCATGACGACCAGGTGATGGACCTGGCCCGCCAGGCGGTGATCATCGAACAGCACTACCGGCGGCCCATGGATATCGAGTGGGCCCTCGACGGCGACGACGGCAAACTCTACGTCGTCCAGGCCCGCCCGGAGACCGTGGTCTCCCAGCAGGAGGGCGGCAAGCTGGAGCGCTTCCAGCTCAAGGAGAAGGGGCGCACCCTGGTCACCGGTCGTGCCATCGGCCAGCGCATCGGCCGCGGCGCGGTGCGGGTGATCCTCTCCCCGGAGGAGATGGACAAGGTGCAGGAGGGCGATATCCTGGTCACCGACATGACCGACCCGGACTGGGAGCCGATCATGAAGCGCGCCTCGGCCATCGTCACCAACCGCGGCGGGCGCACCTGCCACGCGGCGATCATCGCCCGGGAGCTGGGCATTCCGGCGGTGGTGGGCTGCGGTGATGCCACCGAGGTGCTGGCGGAGGGTCGCGAGGTCACCGTCTCCTGCGCCGAGGGCGATACCGGTCACGTCTACGAGGGCCTGCTCGACTTCGACTGCCGCACCTCCAGCGTCGATGCCATGCCGGAGATCCCCTTCAAGATCATGATGAACGTGGGCAACCCGGACCGCGCCTTCGGCTTCGCCGGCCTGCCCAATGCGGGGGTCGGCCTGGCGCGCCTGGAGTTCATCATCAACCGCATGATCGGCGTGCACCCCAAGGCGCTGCTGGACTACGACACCCTGCCGCTGGAGCTGCAGCAGACCATCGATGCCCGCACCGCCGGCTACGCCGACCCGGTCGGCTTCTACGTGGACAAGCTGGTGGAGGGGATCAGCACCCTGGCCGCGGCCTTCTATCCCAATCGGGTCATCGTGCGCCTGTCGGACTTCAAGTCCAACGAGTACGAGAACCTGATCGGCGGCAAGCTCTACGAGCCCGGGGAAGAGAACCCCATGCTCGGCTTCCGTGGCGCCTCCCGCTATATCTCCGACGCCTTCCGCCCCTGCTTCGAGCTGGAGTGCCGGGCGCTGAAGCGGGTCCGCGACGAGATGGGCCTGGATAACCTGGAGATCATGGTGCCCTTCGTGCGCACCCCCGACGAAGCCCGTCAGGTGGTCGAGCTGCTCGCCGACAACGGCCTCAAGCGCGGCGACAACGGCCTCAAGGTGATCATGATGTGCGAGCTGCCGGCTAATGCGCTGCTCGCCGAGGAGTTCCTGGAGCACTTCGATGGCTTCTCCATCGGCTCCAACGACCTGACCCAGCTCACCCTGGGCCTGGATCGCGACTCCGGCATCATCGCCCACCTCTTCGACGAGCGGAACCCGGCGGTGAAGAAGCTGCTGGCCATGGCCATCGCCGCCTGCAAGGCCCAGGGCAAGTACGTGGGCATCTGCGGCCAGGGCCCCTCCGATCACCCGGACCTGGCCAAGTGGCTGATGGAGCAGGGCATCGACTCCGTCTCCCTCAACCCGGACGCGGTCCTCGAGACCTGGTTCATGCTGGCCGGCGAGACCCTGGAGTAACGCCTCTCGGCGGCTCCATCGGGCCCGGGCGACGCTGTCGCCCGGGCCTTTTCGTGTCGAGTGATCCGTCTCGGCCCTTTGCGGTGAAGTCGGGCTATGCTGATACCCTGATCCAATCCGCAGACAAGGAGTGTTGTGATGGCCATGCGCTTTCCCGCCCGCCGCCTGGTACCGGCGGCGCTGATCCTGTCCCTGACCGCCCCCGCCGCTCAGGCCGATTTTCAGTACGATCTGCCCGCCATCGCCCCGGAAGTCGCCTCCGAGACCGCCGACAAGCCGGGCTGGGCGACCCAGCGCTTCGCGGTGGCCGCCGCCAACCCGCTGGCCACCGACGCCGGCTATCAGGTGCTGCGCGCCGGTGGCTCCGCCCTCGATGCCGCCATCGCCGTGCAGATGGTGCTGACCCTGGTGGAGCCCCAGTCCAGCGGCATCGGCGGCGGCGCCTTCCTGGTCCATCACGATGGCGAGGCGGTGGTGGCCTATGGGGGGCGCGAGACCGCCCCCGCCGCGGTGGACGAGACCCTCTTCCTGGATGCCCAAGGCGAGCCCTTGCCCTTTATGGAGGCCGCCGCCAGCGGCCTCTCGGTGGGGGCACCCGGCACCGTGGCGATGCTCGAGCTGGCCCATAGAGAGCAGGGCCAATTGCCCTGGGCCTCCCTTTTCGAGCCCGCCATCGCCCTGGCGGAGCAGGGCTTTCCGGTGAGCCGACGGCTGCACGACAGCCTGGCGGCGGAGCAGTTCCTGCGCGACGATCCCCTGGCCGGGCCCTTCTACTACCCCGGGGGCGAGCCCCTGGCGGTGGGCGAGACCCTGCGCAACCCGGCCCTGGCGGCCATTCTGCGGGAGATCGCCGCCCACGGCAGCGAGGCCTTGCGGCGGGGTCCCATCGCCGAGGACCTGGTGGCGCGGGTCCAGGGGCACGCCGAGCGTCCCGGCAGCCTCAGCCTGGCGGACCTGGCCGGCTACGAGGCACGCCGCCGGGAGGCGCTGTGCAGCCCCTGGCGCGCCTATCGGGTCTGCGGCTTTCCGCCACCGTCCTCCGGCCACCTGACGGTGATGCAGATCCTCGGCCTGCTCGAGCGGCTGCCGGCGGTGGACCCCCTGGATGCCGAGGGCGTTCCCAGCGAGCCCTGGCTGCATCGGTTCCTGGAGGCCTCGCGGCTGGCCTTCGCCGACCGCAACCGCTATATCGCCGACCCGGACTTCGTGGACGCCCCCGGTGGTGACTGGTCGCTGATGCTCGATCCGGACTACCTGGAGCGTCGCGCCGCGCTGATCACCGAGACCAGCCTGGGCAGCGGCGGCGCCGAGCCGGGGCACCCCGGGGGGCTCACCACCGCCTGGGCGAGCCAGCCGACCCAGCCGGAGTATGGCACCAGCCATATCAGCATCGTCGACGAGGCGGGCAACGCCCTGGCCATGACCACCACCATCGAGTCCGCCTTCGGCTCGCGGATCATGGCCGATGGCGGCACCGGGCTCGCCGGGGGCTACCTGCTGAATAACGAACTTACCGATTTCTCCTTCGCCCCGTCCGGTGCGGCGGGCGTGCCCATCGCCAACCGGGTGGAGCCGGGCAAGCGTCCCCGCTCCAGCATGAGCCCGACCCTGGTCTTCGATGGCGAGAGCGGCGACCTGGTGGCGAGCCTCGGGTCGCCGGGCGGCGCGGCGATCATCCACTACACCGCCAGGTCCCTGGTGGCCATGCTCGACTGGGGGCTGGATGCCCAGCGGGCCCTGGACCTGCCCCATGCCATCACCCTGGGCGGGGCGGTCTACCTGGAGGAGGGACGCTTCCCGGCAGCGACCCGGGAGGGGCTCGCCGAGCGCGGCCATGAGGTCCAGGAGCGGGAGCTGGTCAGCGGCCTGCAGGCGATCCGCGTCACCGAATCGGGGTTCTTCGGCGGTGCCGATCCTCGTCGCGAAGGCATCGTGATGGGTGATTGATGGGGGATTGATGGGCGTTGGTCAGCGACAAGATGATTTCTGGTCGCTGGCGGATACGGTTTGCTTCTAGCTTCTAGCTTCTAGCTTCTAGCTTCTAGCTTCTAGCTTCTAGCTTCTAGCTTCTAGCTTCTAGCTTCTAGCTTCTAGCTGCGTAGCCAGTTGCGCAGCTTGATCAGCAGCAGCTCGCCGTCGCTGAGGGTGTCGCGCTCGGCGAGCAGCGCCGCCAGGCGCTCGGGGCGGTCGGTGATAATGGCGTCCACCCCCAGGTCGATCAGCCGTGACATCCGCGCCGGGTCATTGACCGTCCAGGCATGGATCTCGTAGCCGTGGCGCCGCGCCAGGCGCACCTCGCCGGCGGTGATGCGGTTGTGGCGCAGGCCCAGGGCATCGAAGCCGCGGCGTTCCAGGGTGCCGGGCAGGATCAGCTGGGCGAGCAGGGTGAGACGCAGCCGCGGCTCGCGCTGGGCGATCAGCCGCTGCATCGCCGGCGACTGGGTGGCCAGCCGGGTCTCGGCGATCACGTCGGGGTCACCGCAGCGTGACCACAGCGGCAGGGGCTGCGTCTCGCGGCAGCGGCGGCGCTGCCCGGCCTCCTGGCGCAGGGCCCGCAGCACGCCATCCAGCAGGGCCGCCTCCTGCCCCGGGTCGGGCTTGAGATCGATCATCAGCCCGGCGTGCCCGCGCACCGCGGCCAGCGCCTCCTCCAGGGTGGCGATGCCGAGGCCGGCATGGGCATCGCCGAACCAACTGCCCAGGTCGACGGCCGCGAGCGCCTCGAGGCTCAGCTCGCTCAGCCGGCGCGGGTCGCCGGCCAGGCGGCGCAGGGTCGCGTCATGATAGAGCACGACCCGCTGGTCGGCGGTAAGCCGCACGTCCAGTTCCACCGCGTCGGCGCCGTCGGCGACGGCCCGCTCGATGGCCGGCAGGCTGTTCTCCGGGGCCAGGGCCGAGCTGCCCCGGTGGGCGATAATGGCCACCTCGTCGCGCAGCTCCACTCGGTTGAGCACCAGGCCCGCCTGAACGGCGAGGACGACGATCACCGCCACTTCCAGCAGCCAGGCCAGGCGCTCCGGGTGAGCCCCGTGGCGAGGCAGGCGCAGGCGCGTAGGCTCCAGGCGCATCAGCAGGGCGCCGGAGAGCAGGCTATTGGCGGCCAGGCCCAGGAAGGTCAGCGCCAGGGTCAGCAGCAGGTAACCGAGCAGGTAGAGCAGCATGGCCGGAACCAGCAGGGCCGCGTGCTCCGGGACCCGAGACAGCAGGGGGGTGAAGAGCCGATCGTAGCCCCAGCTGCTCAAGGGCGGCAGCAGCAGGATCAGCGCCAGCAGGCTCAGCAGCAGCAGGGCGATGCGCCCCAGGTGGCCGTGGGTCAGCCGCCAGCTGCGTCCGAGTGCCTGGCGCGGCGTGTCGTCCTCCAGTACCAGGGCCGGCAGGGCCAGGCTCCAGCGCAGGTAGAGACCGGCGGCCAGGATGGCCCAGCTCAGCGTCGGCAGCAGGGCGGTGGCGACGAAGGCCCAGAGGGCAGGGGGCCGGCCATGCTGCACATAGTAGGGGTCCAGGTCGCCGAGGAAGTGCGCGTAGAGCAGCGCCACCACCAGGGCGAAGGGGGCGAGCAGCAGCAGGTGGGCGCCGACCTGGAGGCTCGCCAGGCCGGCCAGCCTCGGCAGCCGCCAGAAGACCCGACCCAGGGCCTCGAAGGCGCGCCGATAACGGTTGCCCTGGGGACTGACCGCCACCAGCAGGAAGCCGGCCTGCTGCAGGTAGAGCATCACGAAGGTCAGGGCCAGGGTGGCCAGCAGCCAGAGGCCGCCGGGGGCGCTGGTCAGGGCGCCGAGCAGGTCACTGGTGGCGATCACCGGCCGCCCCAGCCGTCCCAGCAGGGTGGCCAGGCTCCAGGCGATGGCCGGCAGCAGCACCAGGGAGGCGAGCAGGGTAAAGGCGAGGTGATAGGCGAGCAGGGGGCGCCGGTGATCGATCAGCGCCCGCAGCACATCCTTGACGAGGGTAGCTATCCGCATAGGGCCTCGTGTTTACCGCCATGCCTCGAGCCTGCCATCGGGGGGCGCCCTTGGCAATCCAGCCTTTCAAGGGGCCTGCAGGCGCCACGGGCACATAACCATAAAAAACCGCCGCGGCCAGGCCGCGACGGTTTTCTGTGGGCGATGCTTGAGGCTCAGTCCTCCAGGGGCAGCTCGGCCTCGGCCACCAGGATGCCGTTGTTGTCGGCATAGAGCCACTGCCCGGGGGCGAGGGTCACGCCGGCGAAGGTGACCGGGATATCGCGGCTACCTTCGCCGCGCTTCTCGCTCTTGCGCGGATGGGCGCCGAGGGCCTGGATACCCAGCTCGGTCTCCGCCAGCACGTCCACGTCGCGCACGCAGCCGTACATCACCACGCCGGCCCAGCCGTTGTCGGCGGCCTGTTCGGCGAGCATATCGCCGAGCATGGCGCAGCGGCTGGAGCCGCCGGCATCCACCACCAGCACCGCGCCCTCGCCGGGCTCGGCCACCGCCTGCTTGACCAGGGAGTTGTCCTCGAAGCACTTGACGGTGCGGATGGGGCCATGGAAGGCCTCCCGGCCGCCGAAGTTGACGAACAGCGGGTCGAGCACCCGAACCTCGGGATGGGCGTCGCAGATATCCGGGGTAACGATCTGGGGCATGGGGCGTCTCCTTGCGATGTGAGTCGAAACGGCATGATGGTAAAGAAAAACGCCCCGCACGAGGCGGGGCGTTTCGGTCATCGGCTCTGCCCTAGGGCATGCGATATGGCGAGCATCGGAGTCGATGAGGCGCCGGCGAGGGGAGGGCCTCGGGCCTCCCGCCCACCGGCGTCGGTGTCCCGGGCGGCGCTTAGGCCTCCTGGGTCACCGGAATCACGTTCGAGGCGGCCTTCTGGTACTCCTCGATCTCGTGGAAGTTCATGTAGCGATAGATCTCGCCGGAGAGGGCATCGAACTCGCTCATGTACCCCTGGTACTCCTCGACGCTGGGCAGGCGGCCCGCTACGGCGGCCACGGCGGCCAGCTCCGCGGAGGCCAGGAAGACGTCGGCGCCGTCGCCCAGGCGGTTGGGGAAGTTACGGGTCGAGGTGGAGACCACGGTGGACTTCGGCGCCACCCGGGCCTGGTTGCCCATGCACAGCGAGCAGCCGGGCATCTCCATGCGCGCCCCGGCGCGACCGTAGATGCCGTAGTAGCCCTCTTCGGTGAGCTGGTGCTGGTCCATCTTGGTGGGCGGCGCCAGCCACAGGCGGGTCTTCAGGCTGCCCGCGGGCTGCTTCTCGAGCAGCTTGCCGGCGGCACGGAAGTGGCCAATGTTGGTCATGCAGGAGCCGATGAACACCTCATCGATCTGCTGGCCGGCCACATCAGACAGCAGGCGGGCGTCGTCCGGGTCGTTGGGGGCGCAGAGGATCGGCTCCCGGATCTCGTCCAGGTCGATCTCGATCACCTCGGCGTACTCGGCGTCCTGGTCGGCGCGCATCAGGCTCGGGTTGGCCAGCCACTCTTCCATGGCCTGGATGCGACGCTCGATGGTGCGCACGTCGCCGTAACCGTTGCCGATCATCCACTTGAGCAGGGTGATATTGGACTTCAGGTACTCGGCAACGCTCTCTTCGCTCAGGGTGATGGTGCAGCCGGCGGCGCTGCGCTCGGCGGAGGCGTCGGAGAGTTCGAAGGCCTGCTCCACGGTGAGGTCCTCGAGGCCCTCGATCTCCAGCACGCGGCCGGAGAAGGCGTTCTTCTTGCCGGACTTCTCGACGGTCAGCAGGCCCTGCTGGATGCCGTAGTAGGGGATGGCGTGGACCAGGTCACGCAGGGTGACGCCGGGCTGACGCTTGCCCTTGAAGCGCACCAGCACGGATTCCGGCATATCCAGCGGCATCACGCCGGTGGCGGCGGCGAAGGCCACCAGGCCGGAGCCCGCCGGGAAGGAGATGCCCATCGGGAAGCGGGTGTGGGAGTCGCCGCCGGTGCCCACGGTGTCGGGCAGCAGCATGCGGTTCAGCCAGGAGTGGATGATGCCGTCGCCGGGACGCAGGGAGACGCCGCCGCGGTTCATGATGAAGTCGGGCAGGGTGTGGTGAGTCTCCACGTCCACCGGCTTGGGGTAGGCGCTGGTGTGGCAGAAGGACTGCATCACCAGGTCGGCCTGGAAGCCCAGGCAGGCCAGGTCCTTGAGCTCGTCACGGGTCATCGGACCGGTGGTGTCCTGGGAGCCCACGGTGGTCATCTTCGGCTCGCAGTACATGCCCGGACGCACGCCGTCCAGGCCGCAGGCCTTGCCGACCATCTTCTGGGCCAGGGTGAAGCCGCGGCCGGTGTCGGCGGGCTGCTCGGGCAGGCGGAAGACCTCGGACTGGGGCAGGCCGAGGGACTCGCGGGCCTTGCCGGTCAGGCCGCGACCGATGATCAGCGGGATGCGGCCGCCGGCGCGCACCTCGTCGAGGATCAGCTGGGTCTTGAGCTCGAAGGTGGTCAGCACCTCGTCGGTGCCGTGCTTGCAGACCTTGCCTTCATACGGGTAGACGTCGATGACATCGCCCATTTCGAGCTGGGAGACGTCCATCTCCACCGGCAGGGCGCCGGAGTCTTCCATGGTGTTGAAGAAGATCGGGGCGATCTTGCCGCCGAAGCAGAAGCCGCCGGCGCGCTTGTTGGGCACGTTGGGGATGTCATCGCCGAAGAACCACAGCACCGAGTTGGTGGCGGACTTGCGCGAGGAGCCGGTGCCCACCACGTCGCCGACGTAGGCGACCGGGAAGCCCTTGGCCTTGACCGCTTCGATCTGCTGGAGCGGACCGGTGGAGCCGGGCACTTCCGGGCTGATGCCGTCGCGCTCGTTCTTGAGCATGGCGCGGGCATGCAGCGGAATATCGGGGCGCGACCAGGCGTCCGGGGCGGGGGAGAGGTCGTCGGTGTTGGTCTCGCCGGGAACCTTGAAGACGCTGAGGGTGATCTTCTCTTCCAGGGCCGGCTTGGAGAGGAACCATTCGGCGTCGGCCCAGGACTGCAGGACCTCCTTGGCCACGGCGTTGCCCGCCTTGGCGCGCTCTTCCACGTCGTGGAAGGCATCGAACATCAGCAGGGTGTGCTTGAGCTGTTCGCCGACTTCCTTGGCCAGGTCGGCGTCGTCGAGCAGCTCGACCAGGGAGGCGATGTTGTAGCCGCCCTGCATGGTGCCCAGCAGCTTGACCGCGTGGATGCGGTCGATCAGCGGGGACTCGGCCTCGCCCTTGGCGATGGCGGTCAGGAACCCGGCCTTGACGTAGGCGGCCTCATCGACGCCCGGGGGCACGCGATCGGTGATCAGCTCGAGGATGAACTCTTCTTCGCCGGCGGGCGGTGCCTTGAGCAGCTCCACCAGGGCGGCGACCTGCTCGGCGTTCAGCGGTTTCGGCGGGACGCCTTCCTGGGCGCGTTCCTCGACATGTTGGCGATATGCTTCAAGCACGATTGGGCCCTCATCAAGTTGCTTTGCCAGGGCGTTGAGCCGGCCGTCCCGGGCCTTGACGGCCTCTGCGGGGGGCGGCGACGGGTCAGGATGCGTCGCCCTGGAGCCTGTGGTAACCGTGGTTCAGGTGAGGCGGATTCTACGGGAAACTGTCGACAATGTTAAGCGAGCCCCCCTGCCGCGGGCCTCGTACTTTGGTCGGCGGCTGCCCTCGGGGTCGCCGGGGGAGTGTCCCGCGGGGCCGCCGACGGGTAAGATGCTCGGGCTCGGATCGACCTATCGAGGAAGCCCATGTCTCAGCGAATCGGCACCCCCTGTGTGGGGGTCTGTTCCACCACCGTCGGCGATACTGTGTGCCGGGGCTGCCAGCGCCATCTGGACGAGATCCGCGACTGGCTCGGCTACGACGAGGCCGAGCGCCGCCGGCGCATCGACGAGCTCGACGCCCTGAGGGTCGCGGTCGCCGCCCGCTTCCTGGCGGTGAGCGACGCGGCCCTGCTGGAAACCCAACTGGTGCGGCACCGCATCCGGGTGCGCCCGGAGCAACCGCCGCTGTCCCGCGCCGTGGAACTGCTGCGCGTGGGCCGCGAGCGTATCCAGGAGCTCTCCCGCTATGGCCTGGTGCGCCAGGGCGATGGCCTGGACCTGACGCCGGCGCGGCTCTTCGCGCGCCTCAACGAGGCCCTCGGCCAGGCGGCCCGGGCGCGGGTCGATCCCTCCCTTACCGATAGCCAGTATTCAGGATGACCATGCAAGACAGCCTTACGGCCCTGTTGCCCCCGGACCTGCTCTCCTTCCTGCGCTGCCCCACGCCCCAGGCCTGGGTCGAGGCGGCGTTAGTCAATCAGGAGGTGCTGTTGATCGATCATGCCCAGTGCGAGAAGAAGGCGGCCTCCACCGCCATGAGCCTGATGTACCGCTACGTGGATCGTCCCCTGCTGCTGACCAAGATGTCGCAGCTGGCCCGGGAGGAGCTGCTGCACTTCGAGCAGGTGGTCAAGCTGATGGAGTCCCGGGGCATCGTCTATCGTCACCTCAGCGCCTCCCGCTATGCCGAGGGGCTGCGCCGTCACCTGCGCGGCGAGGACCCGCTGCGCCTGGTGGACCTGCTGATCGTGGGCGCCCTGATCGAGGCGCGTAGCTGCGAGCGCTTCGCCTGCCTGATCCCGCGGCTGGACACCGAGCTTGCCAAGTTCTACCGCAGTCTGGTTAAGTCGGAAGGGCGTCACTACGAGGATTACTTGATGCTGGCGCGGCTCGTCGCCGAAGAGGCGGGGGACGAGGCGGTGGAAGCACGGATAGCCTTCCTCGCCGACTGCGAGGCGCGCCTGATCGAGGCCCCGGACGGTGACTTCCGCTTTCATAGCGGTGTCCCCGAGGCGGCCTGAGATCCAGGGAACCGACGGCAAGGCGCTTGCCGATGACACAATAAACGCGGGAACGAAGACGATGCGGGATCCATCCGTCGATGAGCGACTGACACTGCTCGGCCATTTCTCACTGAGCCTGGGCGAGGACACCTTGACCCAGTTCAGCTACGACAAGGTCAAGGGGTTGATGGTCTACCTGCTGCTCCACGAACAGCCGGTCAACCGCTCCACCCTGGCCGAACTGCTGTGGCCCGACCAGGGGCTCTCCTCCGGGCGCACCAACCTGCGCCATGCCCTGCACTGCCTGCGCCAGTCGCTGGGCGAGCAGGCCGAGCGGGTGCTGGTGGTGTCACGCCAGACCATCGCCTTCCAGCTTCCCGAGGATTGGCGTTTCGACCTCCACGAGCTCCAGGCGTTGCTGCGCGAGCCGCCGGATATCGACACCCTGGAGGCGCTCCTGGCGCTCTATCAGGGCGATCTGGTGGAGGAGTTGCAGCTCTCCGCCTGCGCCGAGTTCCAGCGCTGGCTGCTGCGGGTGCGCAACGAGTGGCGCCAGCGGGTGATCGCCTTCGCCGAGGCGGTGCTGGAGGCCCATGGCGAGCTGCCCGAGTCGCTGCTGCGCGACCTGGTGAGCCGCTTCTCCGGCTATGGTCCCTTCCATGAGCGGCTGGTGCGCCAGCTGGCGGAGCAGGGCCAGGCGGCGGCCGCCCACGAGCAATACAATGCCTACCTGCAGCTGCTGGCGCTCTCCGGCCAGCAGCCGGAGCCCACCTTCCTGCAGCTGGCCCGCTACTGGTCCGACGGCCAGACCGAGATCCAGCGCCTCTCGCCCCAGGGCGCCTTCTCCCGGGCCCTGGCCCTGGACAGCGCGCCGCTGCGCGACGACGAGATCGAGCAGCGGCAGCTGTCGGTGATGGCCATTCGCCTGAGCCTGGAGGAGGACCTCTCCGCCCGGGACGCCACCCACGCCAGCCTGGCCCTGCAGATCGAGCTGATGCGCTGGCTGGAGCAGCAGTGTCACCACCTGGGCGGCTTCTGGTTGCCCGGCGCCACCGGCGGCCTGGGCCTGGCCTGCTTCGGCACCCATGGGCCGGCGCACCAGCTGGCCGAGCTGGTGGCCCTCTACGAGCATTGCCGCAAGGCGCTGCCCGAGGAGAGCGCGCGTCACTGGGGCGGGGAGGGCGGCGTGCCGCGCTTCACCCTGGCGGCGGGCCTCAACAGCGGCCGGGTGGTCTATCTGCCGGAGCGCCAACTGGCCGACCCCCTGGGGCAGGTCACCCAGAAGGCCCTGGCGCTGATGAGTGCCGCCGAGGGCGGCGAGCTGGTGATCTCCCAGGAGGCCAGCCAGCATATGCCGCCGGCCCTGGACCTGCAGCCGCGCCTCTCCTCGCGGCTGGTGGCCTGCGATGGCAAGGTGCGCCTGCGGGCCCTGGTGCTGGGCACCAACGAGGGCGGCCGCGAGGCGCTGCCGCCCAGCCTGGTGGGGCGCGAGGCGTCGCTGCGCAAGCTCCGCGATGCCCTGGCCCGGGCCGGGATCGGCCTGCGCCAGAGCGTGCTGGTGCGCGGCGCCTCGGGCATGGGCAAGTCGGCGCTGCTGGTGGGCTTCCGTCAGCTCGAGCAGAGCCGCGACACCGCCATCTGCTGGCAACCCACCACCCGCCTCTCGGTGCACGCCCCCTACGGGGTGGCCCGCCAGCTGCTGCGCTGGCACCTGGGCGGCGAAGTGGACGAGGCGCGCCTGGAACGCCTGCTGGAGGACTACCCGGGGCTGGCGGACTCCCCGGAGCGGCGGCAATTGCTGGAGGAGGCGCTGGGCATTCGCGAGCCCGCCGAGGTGGCGGTGCTGGCCCAGAGCGGCGAGGCCCTGGAGCTGGTCGTGCAGCTGCTCCAGGCGCTGGTGGAGACCCTCACCGCCCGGCGCACCCTGGTCTTGATGATCGACGATATTCAATGGCTGGACGAGCCCTCCTTCAAGGTGCTCTCCAGCCTGCAGGCACGGCTGCCGATCAACTGTCCGCTGCTGCTGGTGGCCAGTCACCATGGTCGCGAGTCGCTGCCGGCGCGGCTGCACTGGGATCAGCAACTGAGCCTGGGGCGCCTGGACGCCCTGCAGTCGTCGCGGCTGCTGTCGCAGCTGGCGCGGCGCTACCGGCTGCATCTGAGCCCGCGGCTGCGCAGCCAGCTGATCGAGCGCTGCGACGGCGTGCCCCTCTATCTCCAGGAGATCTGCCGGCGCCTGGACATGGATCGCCGCGAGGGGCGTAGCGTCCAGCTCGATGACCTGCCCCAGGGCCTGCTGGGCCTGCTGGCCGGGCGCATCGATCAGCTCGATGCCGAGCGCGAGGTGGCCCATGTGGCGGCGGTGCTGGGGCGCCAGTTCCGCGTCGACCTGCTCGCCGAATGCAGCGGCTGGTCCGGCGAGCGCCTCAAGCGGGCCATCGAGCAGATGATTCGCCTGGAGATCATCGAGGCCTGCCCGACCGGGGGCGAGTACGAATACCAGTTCAGCCATCAGCTGCTCCAGGAGGCCGCCTACCTCTCCTGCCCGCGGGACGTGAGGGTGGCGATCCACGGCCAGGTGGTGACCCTGATCGAGGAGCGTTTCCCGATGTGGATCAGTCGCCACCCCGGCGACTTCGCCACCCATCTGCGGCGCAGCGGCCATTACGCCCGGGGCGCCCGCTACTTCGAGCTGGCCGCCCGGGAGGCCCTCAAGGTGAGTGCCAACCGCACCGCCCTGCGCATGGCCGACGCCGGCCTGGCCAGCCTGCGCCATGTGGAGGGGCAGCAGGAGCGGGAGGTGAGCCTGCTGACGGTGCGCGGCCAGGCGGCCTTCGCCCTGGAGGGGCACGGTTCGCCCACCGCCCACGACAGCTTCGTGCGTGCCCAGGAGCTGCTGCCGCCGCGGGGCGACGAGGAGGAGTCCGACGACCTGGAGCAGCGCTTTTTGGTCAAGTGGGGCCTCTGGGTCGGCTGCAGCCAGCGCCATGCCCATGCCGATGCCTTCTCCCTGGCCGCCAAGCTGGCCACCCTGGCGGACGAGCTGGAGGATCCCCGTTATCGGCGCCTGGCCGACTACGCCCGGGCCCATTGCGAGTACTGGGCGGGGCGTATCCGGCAGGCCTATGACCACCTGGAGGAGATCGATCCCCTCAATGCGCCGATGCTGATCGAGTGGCTGCCGTTCTCCGACCATCCCCAGGTGGCGGCGGCCTGCTTCCAGGGCTGGGCGCTCTGCCTGCGCGGCGACTATCAGCGCGCCGAGCAGCAGGCGGAGGCGGCGATCCGCCTCGCCGAGGGCTTCAATCACCCGGGCTCCCTGGCCATGGCGCTGCTCTTCTCGGCGGCCATGTACCGTCAACTGGGACATGTTCACCTGGCCGGGATGCGCGCCCAGCGGGCCTTCGAGCTGACCGGCACCCCGGACCTGCACCTGTGGCAGATGTCGGCCCAGGGCATGCTCGGCTGGCAGCGGGCCCTGGCCGGTGATCGGGAGGGGCTGGCCCTGCTCGAGGCGGGCATGGAGGAGTTCGACGAGGTCACCGGCCGCGATCGCTACCAGCGCCCGGTGCTGTGGTTCGTGGATGCCTGCGTGGCCCTGGGGGAGCTGACCCGCGCCGAGGATTACCTGGATCAGTGCCTGCTGATCGCCCAGGAGCGGACCTCGCTCTATGTGCCGGAGCTGGCCATCCAGCTGGCGCGGGTGCGCCACCAGTTGGGGCGCCCGGGCCAGGAGGTGCGTCTGCTGGTGGAGCAGGCGCTGCGTCAGGCCGCCCTGCACGAGAACCTGCATCAGCAGCTCAATGCCCTGGAGCTGTGGCTGACCCTGGTGGATCCCCAGGATGGCCAGGCCCGCGAGCGGTTCCGGCGACTGCTCGGCGAGGTCTCGCCCAGCGATGCCCCGGTGCTGGTGCGCTGGCGCATGCTGCTCGATCAGCGCCAGGAGCAGACCGCGCGCCTGGAGTCCTGATTCCCTCCGCGCCAACGACTCGGGCCCCGGCACTGCCGGGGCCCGAGTCGTTTCAAGGGGGAGCTTAGGTCATGGCCTCCAGCTCGCGGATCCGTATCAGGGCCTGGTCGCGGTGCTCACCGCACAGCTCGGCGTCGAAGGCGAAGCGCTCGCATACCGCCGGGCGTCGCGGGTCGCCGAAGAGTCGACACAGGTTGGCCTCGTCGAGCTGCACGCAGCGCACCCCGGCGGGTTTGCCCCGGGGCATGCCGGGAATCGGCGAGCTGATGGAGGGCGCGATGCAGCAGGCGCCGCAGCCGGGGCGGCAGCCCGCCTCGTCCTGGCGTTCGGTCATGGGGTGCCGGCCTCGGCGAAGGCGCCCTTGCCGATGCCCTCGAAGGCCTGGACCCGAATGCGCCCGCCCTCGGCGGCGGCGATCTCCTCGGCGAGCCACAGGGCGATGCGCTCCACCGTGGTCTGGCTGGGCAGCACCCGGCAGCGCTCGGCGGGCAGGCGCAGGCGAAACTCCCCCTGGGGGGCCCGGTAGGCGCAGGTGAGGTGGCGCGGGTCGTCGTCGGGATCGCCCACCAGGTCGTCGCCGTCGACCAGATAGCTGTCCGCCAGGTGCGCGGCCCAGCGAGCCTCCAGCTCCGGGGCGCGGCGGCCGTTGCGCCAGATATGCAGCCGCGAGCGGTGCCCGTGGGCGATGCGCTGGCAGTTGCCGGTGTGCTGGCGCAGGCCATGGCTGTAGGTGTAGGCGGCGCCGTCGATGGCCTCGTCGCGCAGGGTCAGGCGGATGGCCGAGACCCGTGGCGGCGGGCGGCGCATCAGCTCGCCGGCCAGGTGTTCGGCCAGGGCCTCCCGGCGCACCTCGGCCCAGGGCAGCAGGGTAAAGGCCTGGCGCGGGGCGCGCAGCTCCAGGGGGTAGGGGGCGCGGGTGGTCAGGCGCAGCCCCTCGCGACACTCCTGGATCGTCACCCCCGGGGCCCGGGTCGGCACCAGCAGGGTGTGGTCGGCGCCATCATCCAGGCGCGACTTGATCCACGGCTTGACCTCGCCGAAGTCGAACAGCATGCCGTCCTCGCCCAGCTCGCCGTCCAGCTCCGCGTCCACCGCCCAGCTGATGCCGATCAGGCCGCGGCGGGGGCACCAGAGGGAGGCGTCCAGATGGGTCAGGTTATCGACGAACAGGCTCATCGGTCGCCCTCCGCGATCGTGGTCAGGGTCTGCATCATCCGTCGATCCCCGCGATGGTGCTGAGGGTCTGCAGTATATGGCCGGTGCCACTGTCGAGTGGGTTCATCAATCGATCCCCGCGATCTTGTGAGTCTGCAGCGACAGGTGCCACTGGGGGTGGGCGAGGCAGTAGTCGACGCAGGCGCCGAGGGTGGTGCCGGTCCCGCCGCCTGGGGTCAGGTCCATGGGCTGCAGGCAGAAGTGGGCGAAGTCTAGGGCCTGGAAACGTTCCGGCGGTGCCTCCGCCTGGGGGTAGACGAGTTTCAGCTCGTCACCGCCGTCGACCGCCAGTTCGGCGCGGCCCTTGGGGCTGACGCAGAGCCAGTCGATGCCCGGCGGCGGCACCAGGGTGCCATTGGTCTCCACCGCCACCTCGAAGCCGAGGCGCTGCATGGCCTGGATCAGCGAGGCGTCGAGCTGCAGCAGGGGTTCGCCGCCGGTGAAGACCACATAGGGGGTGGCCACGCCCCGGGAGTCGGGCCAGAGGGCGCAGAGGTGGGCGGCCAGGGCCTCGGCGTCGGCGAAGCGGCCGCCGTTCTGGCCATCGCTGCCGATAAAGTCGGTGTCGCAGAAGCGGCAGACGCTGGTGTCGCGATCCGCCTCGCGCCCCGACCAGAGGTTGCAGCCGCTGAAGCGGCAGAAGACGCTGGCGCGGCCGGCCCGGGCACCTTCCCCCTGCAGCGAGTAGAAGGCCTCCTTGACGTGGTACATCAGCGGCCTCCCGCCAGGTCGGGGCGCGGGCTATCGGCCGCATAGGCCAGGGGGTCGACCACCCCATTGGCGGCGAAGGCGGCCAGGCGCTCGCGACAGCTGCCGCAGCGCCCGCAGGCCAGGGCCTCGCCCCGATAGCAGGTCCAGGTGTCGGCATAATCCAGGCCCAGGGCCAGGCCCGCGGCGAGGATCTCGGCCTTGTTGTGGTGCAGGAAGGGCACCGTCAGGCGCAGCGGCGCGAAGTCGCATACCTCGGCGGCGGCCTGCATGCGGCGCACGAATTCGGGCCGGCAGTCCGGGTAGAGGTCGTGATCGCCGCCATGGGCGCCGTAGCGCACTTCCTCGGCGCCGATATTGATCGCCTTGGCCAGGGCCAGGGAGAGCAGGATCATGTTGCGGTTGGGCACCACGGTGGCGGCCAGGTTGTCGGCGGCGTAGTCGCCCTCCGGCAGGGGCTGGGCGGTATCGGTAAGCGCCGAGGCATCCACCAGGCCATGGATGGCACGCAGGTCCACCACCTGATGGGGCACGTCCAGGGCCTGGCAGACGCGCCGCGCGGTATCGAGTTCGCGATGATGGCGCTGGCCATAGTCGACGGAGAGGGCGTGAACCTCGAGGCCCTCGGCCAGGGCCTGGTGCAGCACGGTAAAGGAGTCCATGCCGCCGGAATAGATGATCACGGCGCGCCGGCCGCGGGAGGGAGTCGTCATAGGGGGTTCCTGTCGGAGAATTTGTCCTGCCCCGCCCATGGCGGGGGGTGTCCGGGATCCGGTCCGGAAGGCGCTAGTCTAGGGAAGCCTTGACCGTTTGGCCAGTGGGCTGGTCAAGGCGTCCGGGGGTGGTTACTCTCGAAGCACCTCTCCCGGTGACGCAAGGACTCGCCATGGCCAGCATCGAACACAGCGCCGTCTTGCCGGCCCCTCCGGAGCGGGTCTTCGCCCTGCTGGAGCGGGTCGAGGACTTCGCCGACTATTCCGACCTGATCGATTCCATCGAGGCCCTGGGGGAGGGGCGCTACCGCTGGCATGTGCGGGCCGTGGGCATGGAGTGGGCCTTCCTGGTGGTGATCACCGAGCGCCAGGCGCCCAGCCGACTGGCCTGGGAGTCCATCGAGGGGGTGCGCAACCAGGGCTGCTATCGGCTCAGGCCGGTGGCCGAGGGGACCGAAGTGACCCTGAGTCTCGATTACGAGATCAAGAATCGCCTGGTGGCCAGGGCGGTGCACCGGGCGGCCCAGCCGCTGGTGGCCAGGGTCAGTCGCCAGATCCTCGAGCGGGTCGAGGCGCGGCTCTAGCGCCGGCGGTGCCTGGCTCCGCGGGAGCCGCGGCGGGCGTCACGCTCAGGGCTTGCGCAGCGAGGCGTCCAGGTGGTCGACCACCTCGGCCCAGTCGGCATCGTCCTCCAGGGCGTTGCGCAGCAGCTCCGCCTGGGACGGGCTCCAGAAGCTGGCCTCATGCAGTGCCACGCTTTCCGGCAGGGGCGCATGGCGCTGGATAAAGGCCTCGATGGCCTCGGCATCCGAGGCCAGGCCGAGCTGCTCGAAGAGTTCGCTGAAGTGATGTACCGGCTGTTCCATGAGGGTCTCCTATGGCGGGGTTTCCCCCAACCATAGTCACTGGGAAGGCCTTTTGCCGCCTCCAAGGCGAAGTCCGAAAACCGGCCGCGCTCGCCGGCTTTTCAGGCAAGGCCTAACGTTCCCCCACCAAGGCGCTGCGAAAGCGCTCCCGGCGCTGGGCCTCGTCGAGGGGCTGGGCCAGCAGGTGAACCAGCTTGGTCAGCGCCGCCTCCGGGGTCATGTCATCGCCGGAGAGCACCCCTGCATCGATCAGGCCCTGGCCCGCCGCATAGCTGCCGATCTCGATGGCACCGTAGGGGCACTGGCTGATGGCCACCAGCAGTTGACCGCGACCGCTGGCTTCGGCCAACACCTCGAGCAGCGCCGGGTCCGAGGGCACATTGCCGCCGCCCCATACCTCCAGCAGGGCGCCCTTGACGCCGGGGGCCTCGAGCCAGGCCGCGACCTGGCGGGCGGGGATCCCCGGCCACAGGGTGAGGCGGACCACCGGGGCGTCCCCCAGGGCGCGATAGTCGGCGAGCTCGAAACGCGGCGCACCGCGCTGCTGCTCGTCCAGGCCGCGCCCCGGATAGAGCACCGGCTCGCCCTCCACCAGTTCCCCCAGCAGCGGGTAGTTGGGGCTGATAAAGGCGTCCGCGTCCCGGGTGTGCCACTTACGGCTGCGCACACCGCGCAGCAGCTTGCCGGCGAAGGCGATGGCGACCTCCTGGAGCTCGGCTCGGGCGGCGAAGCGCAAGGCGGCTTCGACATTGCCCAGGGCATCGCTGCCGGGGGCCTCCAGAGGCCGCATGGCACCGCTGACCACCACCGGCCGGGCGATTCCCTGGAGCTGGTAGGCCAGGCTGCTGGCGGTCCAGGCCAGGGTGTCGGTGCCGTGCAGTACCACCAGGCCGCCGGCCTGATCCTGGCATTCGGCCAGGCGCCGTCCCAGGGCCTGCCAGTCGGCGGGCGTGGCGGCACTGGAGTCGATGGGCTCCGGGGTGGCCTCGAAGACGAAGTCGGGCAGGCTGGCGCGCCGCGCCGGGGGCAGGGTCTCCAGGGCGCGGCGCAGGCGTGCCTCGACGTCACGCCCCGGGGTCAGGCCCTGGGGACTCGATTCCATGCCCAGGGTGCCGCCGGTATAGATGACGCGAAGCGGGGATGGCATAAGGGCTCCTGTCGAATAGGCGAAGGCGCATGATACCGCAAGCGCTCAGCGCGAGGCTCGCCAGTGCGGCTAGCAGCGAGCGTGACATGCGGGGCTGCGGTCAGCTTTCTATACAATCTATGTACATAAAACCTTTTCTGCAACGAAAAGCGCCGAGCCCAAGGGGGGTCGGCGCGGCGCTGGCTCGCGGGTGTGGCCTCAGGCGTCGGCGGTGGCCTCGGTGGGGGTGGCCAGGCGGCGCACCATGGCCTCCACCATCTGGGCGGAGTGAGTCGCGGCCTGATCGATAAAGGCCGTGAAGCTGAGGTTGGACTCCTTGCCGGCGATGTCCGAGAGGGCGCGGATCACCACGAAGGGGCAGCCATAGAGGTGGCAGGTCTGGGCGATGGCGGCGGCCTCCATCTCGGCGGCCAGCATGGTGGGGAAGCGCTCCCGGGTCTGGCTGACCGCCTCGGGGCAGGCCATGAAGCTGTCGCCGGTGGCGATCAGTCCCTCGACCACGCGCAGTCCGCCCATCTCTTGGATGCATTCCCGGGCCACCTGGACCAGTCGCGGGTCGGGCAGGTAGGCCGCGGGCATGCGCGGGACCTGGCCGGGCTCGTAGCCGAACACCTCGACGTTGACGTCGTGGTGACGCACCTCGGAGGAGATCACCACGTCGCCGACATCCAGGTCGGCGCCGAAGCCGCCGGCGGAGCCGGTATTGATGATCGCCTCGGGCTGGTAGCTGTCCAGCAGCAGGGTGGTGCCCACGGCGGCATTCACCTTGCCGATGCCGGATTGCAGGATCACCACCTCGACGCCGTGCAGGCGGCCGGAATAGAAGGTGCAGCCGACCTGTTGGCGGCTTTCCATGCCCTCCAGTCGGGAGGTGAGAAGGGCAACTTCTTCCGGCATGGCGCCGATGATGCCAATACGTTTCATCTGGGCTCTGCTCTTCGCTGAATCGTTGGGGGCGGATTCTACCTCAAGCGTCCTGGCGCTGCATGGCGTCGTGGAGCTCGGCGGCAAACAGGGTGTTCTCCAGCAGGGAGGCCACCGTCATGGGGCCGACGCCGCCGGGCACCGGGGTGATATGGCTGGCGCGCTCGGCGGCGGGGGCGAACTCCACGTCGCCGACCAGGCTGCCATCTTCCCGACGGTTGATGCCCACGTCGATAACGATGGCGCCTTCCTTGACCCACTCGCCCTTGACCAGGCCCGGCTTGCCGACGGCCACCACCAGCAGGTCGGCGC
The DNA here is from genome assembly GCF_023708045.1 of Halomonas sp. NCCP-2165. Taxonomy (NCBI): domain Bacteria; kingdom Pseudomonadati; phylum Pseudomonadota; class Gammaproteobacteria; order Oceanospirillales; family Halomonadaceae; genus Halomonas; species Halomonas sp. NCCP-2165. The sequence continues at coordinate 129,080 of NZ_BRCY01000002.1, read as the reverse complement.
GGCGCACCTGGGCTTCCAGGTCCTGGGTGAAGCGGTGGCAGATGGTGGTGGTGCAGCCGGCCAGCATCAGCTCCAGGGCCATGGGGCGGCCGACGATATTGGAGGCGCCGACGATGGTGGCATCCAGGCCGCGCACCTTGAGGCCGCTCTCCTGAAGCAGGGTCATCACGCCCTTGGGGGTGCAGGGGCGCAGCACCGGCAGGCGCTGGGCCAGGCGGCCCAGGTTGTAGGGGTGAAAGCCGTCGACGTCCTTGTGGGGGAGGATGCGCTCGAGGATGGGGCGCGGGTCCAGGTGGTCGGGGAGGGGCAACTGGATCAGGATGCCGTCCACGCCGTCGTCGGCGTTGAGGCGGTCGACCAGGGCTTCCAGGTCGGCCTGGGTGGTGTCCGCCGGCAGTTCATGGCGCAGCGAGAGCAGTCCCGCTTCCTCGCAGGCGCGATGCTTGTTACGCACATACACGGCCGAAGCCGGGTCTTCGCCCACCAGAACCACCGCCAGGCCGGGAATGCGCTCGCCGGCCTGGCGCCGAGCCTCTACCTGACGGGCGACTTGTTGGCGAACGTGAGCGGCAATGGCCTTGCCATCGATCAGTTGTGCGGTCATCGACGATTCCCCTGGAAGCAATGGACACCGCCGGCGGCGGCGAGATCTGGGCGGTGATTTTCGCATGAGCCGGCCGCGAGTCAAAGCGCCTTGATCGAGTCGATTGCGACAGATGCTTGACCAGCAAGGAAAGATCCGTAGAATACGCCACGCACTGACGAGCTCACGGGGTCGTCAAGGCCGTGCGACAAGCCGGCGGGGTGTAGCGCAGTCTGGTAGCGCGCCTGCTTTGGGAGCAGGATGTCGGGGGTTCGAATCCCTCCACCCCGACCAATGGCAACTCATTGATTTTATTGAAATATGGGTTGCAGGCAGGAGTGTGAGGCCGTACAATGCGCCCATAGCTCAACCGGATAGAGCAACGGCCTTCTAAGCCGTGGGTTGCAGGTTCGAGTCCTGCTGGGCGCGCCACCCTGCGATGCAGGAGTGCAGAGTGGGTCCGGTGGGTCGCGATAGGCGAATATGGTGGATGTAGCTCAGTGGTAGAGCCCCGGATTGTGGCTCCGGTGGTCGTGGGTTCGATCCCCATCATCCACCCCATTTCGTCGTCGGTTGTGCAGTAAGTTGTGGTTTGGCAGTGGTGGATGTAGCTCAGTGGTAGAGCCCCGGATTGTGGCTCCGGTGGTCGTGGGTTCGATCCCCATCATCCACCCCATTGCCTCCGAATTTCATAAAGGCGCCGGCATCTTGCCGGCGCTTTTGCGTTTCTGCCGCCGCCGTTCGGTGGTTCGGTCATTTTCCCCTTGTGATCCTCGTGTATCGTCCCCATCTTACGGGCATGGCGCTTGCCAGCGCGCACCGGGCTTCTTAGAATCAGCCCTTTGATCTTTCAATGCATTCGTAACGAACGCCCCCAGTCGGTAGAGGATAATTCATGCAAGTTTCCGTCGAGACGACCTCCAGCATCGAGCGCCGCGTCAAGGTTCAGGTTCCCGCGGCCGAGGTCGACCAGGCCGTGGCGGCGCGCCTTCAGGACACCGCCAAGAACGTGCGCCTCAACGGCTTCCGCCAGGGCAAGGTGCCGATGGCCGTGGTGCGCCAGCGCTTCGGCGGTCAGGTGCGCAACGAGGTGGTGGGCGAGCTGATGCGCGAGCGCTACGTCCAGGCGATCACCCAGGAGAGCCTGAACCCGGCGGGCTACCCGGCCATCGAGCCCACCGTCAACGAGTCCGGCAAGGACCTGGAGTTCGTGGCCACCCTGGAGATCTACCCCGAGATCGAGCTCAAGGGCATCGAGGGCACCGAGGTGGAGCGCCCCCAGGTCGAGATCACCGACGCCGACGTCGAGCAGATGATCGACACCCTGCGCAAGCAGAACGCTGGCTGGGCCGAGGTCGAGCGTGCCGCCGCCGACGGCGACCAGGTCACCATCGACTTCCAGGGCTTCCTGGGTGACGAGCCCTTCGAGGGCGGCAGCGCCGAAGGTCACCAGCTGGTGCTGGGCTCCAACAGTTTCATCCCCGGTTTCGAAGCACAGCTCGAGGGCGCCAAGGCCGGTGAAGAGAAGGAGATCAAGGTCACCTTCCCCGAAGACTACCAGGCCGAGCACCTGGCCGGTCAGGAAGCCACCTTCAAGGTCAAGGTCCACGCCGTCAGCGGCCAGGAACTGCCCGAGGTGAATGAGGAATTCATCAAGCAGTTCGGGGTCGAAGAGGGTGGCGTCGAGGCCTTCCAGGCCGAGGTGCGCAAGAACATGACCCGCGAGGCCGCCCAGGCCGTCGAGAATCGCGTCAAGCAGCAGGTGCTGGAAGCCCTCAAGCAGGCCAACGAGATCGAGGTGCCCCAGGCGCTGATCCAGCAGGAGACCGATGGCCTCAAGCGCCAGGCGGCCCAGCAGTTCGGCCTGGGCGAGGACTTCGATGTCTCCCAGCTGCCCAACGAGCTGTTCGCCGATCAGGCCAAGAGCCGTGTGCAGGTGGGCCTGCTGCTGGCCGAGGTGGTCAAGGTCAATGAACTCGACGCCAGCGACGACGAGATCAAGGCCAAGGTCGAGGAGCTGGCCGAGCAGTATCAGGATCCACAGCAGGTGGTCGACTACTACCTGGGCAACGACCAGCTCAAGGGCCAGGTCAAGTCCGGCCTGCTGGAAGAGAAGGCCGTGGAGCTGCTGCTCGGCCAGGCCAAGGTCGAGGACGTGACGATGTCCTACGAACAGGCCCTGGCCGCCGCCAACCAGCAGCCCGGCGACGATGCCGAGGCCGACGCCGAAGAGGATGCCGACGCCAAGGCGTAAGGCAGGGGACGCCGACCTCGCGGTCGGCGCTTCCGAGGGACGGGACCCGGCAAGCGTCGGGGGCACTTACCGGAAGAAGGACGCCACAGCGATGGGCAACGACTTCGAGATCAAGAATGCCGGCGGCCTGGTGCCGATGGTGGTTGAGCAGAGTGCACGGGGCGAGCGCGCCTACGATATCTACTCGCGACTGCTCAAGGAGCGTGTGATCTTCCTGGTGGGCCCGGTGGAAGACTACATGGCCAACCTGGTGGTGGCGCAGCTGCTGTTCCTGGAGTCGGAGAATCCCGATAAGGATATCCACCTCTATATCAACTCGCCGGGTGGTTCGGTGACCGCCGGGATGTCGATCTACGACACCATGCAGTTCGTCAAGCCCGACGTCTCCACCGTCTGTATCGGCCAGGCCGCCAGCATGGGCGCCCTGCTGCTGGCCGGTGGGGCCGCCGGCAAGCGCTACTGCCTGCCCAACTCGCGGATGATGATCCATCAGCCGCTGGGCGGCTACCAGGGGCAGGCGTCGGATATCGAGATCCATACCAAGGAGATCCTCAGTATCCGTCACAAGCTCAATCAGATCCTCGCCCACCATACCGGTCAGGATATCGATACCATCGCCAAGGACACCGATCGTGACAACTTCATGAACGGCGCCCAGGCGGCGGAGTATGGCCTGATCGATGCCGTGCTGGATAAGCGTCCGGACTCCTGATAGCGTGATCTGAAGCGCATCCACGACATGCAATTTCCGGCGGCCCGCGGGCCGCCGTTCATCAAGAGGTACGCGAATGGCCGACGGCAAAGGCAAGGACGAGGGCAGCAAGCTGCTTTATTGCTCGTTCTGCGGCAAGAATCAGAACGAAGTGCGTAAGCTGATCGCGGGCCCGTCCGTCTACATCTGCGACGAGTGTGTCGATCTGTGCAACGACATCATTCGTGAAGAGGTTCTCGAGGCCGATGCGGAGAGCGAGGAGGATCGCCTGCCGGCGCCCCGCGAGATCCGTCATACCCTCGATGATTACGTGATCGGCCAGGATCGCGCCAAGATGGTGCTGTCGGTGGCGGTCTATAACCACTACAAGCGCCTGCGGGCCGGGGTCAAGGGCGACGACGTCGAACTCGGCAAGTCCAATATCCTGCTGATCGGCCCCACCGGCAGCGGCAAGACCCTGCTCGCCGAGACCCTGGCGCGGCTGCTCAACGTGCCCTTCACCATCGCCGATGCCACCACCCTCACCGAGGCGGGTTATGTCGGCGAGGACGTGGAGAACATCATCCAGAAGCTGCTGCAGAAGTGCGACTACGATGTGGACAAGGCGCAGCGCGGCATCGTCTACATCGACGAGATCGACAAGATTTCGCGCAAGTCGGACAACCCCTCCATCACCCGCGACGTGTCCGGTGAAGGGGTGCAGCAGGCCCTGCTCAAACTGATCGAGGGCACCACCGCCTCGGTGCCGCCCCAGGGCGGTCGCAAGCATCCCCAGCAGGAGTTCCTGCAGGTGGATACCGGCAATATCCTGTTTATCGTCGGCGGCGCCTTCGCCGGCCTCGACAAGGTGATCCGCGACCGGGCCGAGAAGGGGGGGATCGGGTTCAACGCCGAGGTCAAGAGCAAGGACGAGAGCAAGGGCGTCGGTGATGTGTTGGCCGATGTGGAGCCGGAGGACCTGGTCAAGTTCGGCCTGATCCCCGAGTTCGTCGGTCGCCTGCCGGTGATCGCCACCCTGACCGAGCTCACCGAGGATGCCCTGATTCAGATCCTCACCGAGCCCAAGAACTCCCTGATCAAGCAGTATGCCAAGCTGTTCGAGATGGAGGGGGTCGAACTGGAGTTCCGCGAGGACGCCCTGCGGGCGGTGGCCGCCAAGGCCATGGCGCGCAAGACCGGGGCCCGCGGGCTGCGCTCGATTCTCGAGGCGGTGCTGCTCGACACCATGTACGAGATTCCCTCCCTGGAGGGCGTCACTCAGGTGGTGATCGACGCCTCGGTCATCGCCGGCGAGAGCGAGCCCCTGTTGATCTACTCCCAGCAGGATGAAGGCAAGGTCGCCGGCAAGGACGGCTAGGCGCCTGCCCGCCTCATGGGGCCGCCCCGGCGGCCCTTTTTTGTGGGCGGCGCTTGCAAAGCGCCCGGCTCGCCCCCATCACCTGACCAATCCCTTCGAGTTTTGAGGAAAGTCTGCGATGCAGCAGAATGCCGAACAGACCCTGAGTCTGCCCTTGTTGCCCCTGCGCGATGTGGTCGTCTACCCGCAGATGGTCATTCCGCTGTTCGTGGGCCGCGAGAAATCGATCCTGGCCCTGGAGGCCGCCATGGCCGCCGACAAGCGCGTGCTGCTGGTGGCACAGCGCGAGGCGGGCCAGGACGACCCCGATCGCAACGACCTCTTCGCCGTGGGCACCGTGGCGGAGATCATGCAGCTGCTCAAGCTCCCCGACGGTACCGTCAAGGTGCTGATCGAGGGCGAATCCCGCGCCGACGTGACGCGTCTCGACGAGGTCGATGGCTACACCCGCGGCGAGGTGCGCCTGCGTGAGAGCGAGCCACTTTCCGAGCGGGAGCAGGACTCCCTGGTGCGGGTGCTGCTCAACCAGTTCGAGCAGTACGTCAAGCTCTCCAAGAAGGTCCCCAACGAGGTGCTCAACTCCCTGGCCGGCATCGAGGACCCCAGCCGGTTGGTGGATACCATCTGCGCTCACCTGTCGCTGAAGATCGGCGACAAGCAGGAGCTGCTGGAGATGGATCGCGTGCGCGATCGCATCGAACACCTGATGGCCCTGATCGAGGCGGAGATCGACCTGCTGCAGGTCGAGAAGCGCATTCGCTCCCGGGTCAAGGACCAGATGGAGAAGTCGCAGCGGGAGTACTACCTCAACGAGCAGATGAAGGCCATCCAGAAGGAGATGGGCGAGCTCGAGAACGTGCCCAACGAGGCGGAGAAGTACGAGACGGCGATCCAGGAATCCGGCATGCCCAAGGAGGCCGCCGAGAAGGCGACCCAGGAACTCGGCAAGCTGAAGATGATGGCGCCCAACTCCGCCGAGGCCACGGTGGTACGCTCCTACCTGGACTGGCTGATCTCGGTGCCCTGGAAGAAGCGCACCCGGGTCAAGCATGACCTGGTGCGCGCCGCCGAGGTGCTGGACGCCGACCACTACGGCCTGGAGGAGGTCAAGGAGCGGATCCTCGAGTACCTGGCGGTGCAGAAGCGGGTCAAGAAGCTCAAGGGGCCGGTGCTCTGCCTGGTGGGGCCGCCCGGGGTGGGCAAGACCTCCCTGGGGCAGTCCATCGCCCGGGCCACCAACCGCAAGTACGTGCGCCTGGCCCTGGGCGGGGTGCGCGACGAGTCGGAGATTCGTGGTCACCGGCGCACCTATATCGGCTCCCTGCCCGGCAAGCTGATCCAGCGCATGAGCAAGGCCGAGGTCAAGAACCCGCTCTTCCTCCTCGATGAGGTGGACAAGATCGGCATGGATCACCGCGGCGACCCCGCCTCGGCGCTGCTCGAGGTGCTCGACCCGGAGCAGAACGACAAGTTCAGCGATCACTACCTGGAGCTGGATTATGACCTCTCCGAGGTGATGTTCATCTGCACCGCCAACTCCATGAACATCCCCGGGCCCTTGCTGGACCGCATGGAGATCATTCGTCTGCCCGGCTACACCGAAGACGAGAAGCTGGCCATCGCCAAGCGTTACCTGGTGCCCAAGCAGCTCAAGGCCAATGGCTTCAAGGAGGACGAGCTGAGCCTCGCCGACGATGCCATCCTCGAGCTGATTCGCTACTACAGCCGCGAGGCCGGGGTGCGCGAGCTGGAGCGGCAGATCGCCAAGGTGTGCCGCAAGGTGCTGCGCGAGTGCCTCGAGGCAGAGGCCAAGGAGGGCGCCCAGGCGGCCCGCGAGCTCAAGGCCGCCGATATCGAGCATTATGCCGGGGTGCGGCGCTACAGCTATGGGCTGGCCGACCAGGAGAACCAGGTGGGGCGGGTTACCGGCCTGGCCTGGACCTCGGTGGGCGGCGAGCTGCTGAATATCGAGTCGGTGGTCACCCCGGGCAAGGGGCGTCTCAACAAGACCGGTTCGCTGGGCGATGTGATGAAGGAGTCGGTCAGCGCCGCCCTGACGGTGGTGCGCTCCCGGGCCCAGGCCCTGGGCATCGACCCGGAGCGCTTCGAGAAGGAAGACCTGCATATTCATGTGCCGGAGGGGGCGACCCCCAAGGACGGCCCAAGCGCCGGTATCGCCATGGTCACCGCCATGGTCTCCGCCTTCAGCGAACGCCCGGTGCGCTGCGACCTGGCGATGACCGGCGAGGTCAACCTGCGCGGCGAGGTGCTGCCCATCGGCGGCCTCAAGGAGAAATTGCTGGCCGCCCGGCGCGGTGGTATAAAGATTGTGCTAATACCAGAGGAGAACCGGCGCGACCTCAAGGAGGTCCCGGACAATATCAAGGAAGCCCTGGATATCAGGCCCGTGCGTTGGATCGATGAGGTTCTCGATACGGCACTGGTGGAAAAGGCAGATGTCGACGGCGAGAAAAAACGCCCCGATGACCCGACATCTTCCCGTTCGGTGGTTAGTACTCATTAAGGTGGTTTTTTGCATCATGGTGGGCAGAAAAGCCCGCCATATGCGCGCTAGCGCTAGAGGTTGCTTGACAGGTCTTTCGCCGCATTGCTATAAAAAGCGCCTTGCTGTGATCGCGTAAGCTGCCTCGAGCCAGCGCTGCCACATGTCAATTTTTGCAATATTCAAGGGGTGAAGTGTGAACAAGTCCGAGCTGATCGAAGCCATTGCCGCATCTGCCGATATTCCCAAGGCTGCGGCCACCCGCGCACTGGATGCTATGGTTGAGGCCGTTACCGACAGCCTGAAGAAGGGGGATTCCGTCTCCCTCGTCGGTTTTGGTACCTTCGCCGTCAAGGAGCGTGCCGCGCGCACCGGTCGTAACCCGCAGACCGGTCAGCCCATCGAGATCAGCGCCGCCAAGGTGCCCAGCTTCAAGGCCGGCAAGGCGCTCAAGGATTCGGTCAACTAAGGGCAGACACGCCTGCGGTCGACTCCGTACTAGGCGCATCGTCTCGGCGATGCGCCTTTTTGTTGTCCGTTGATGCCGCCTGGGCCGCGGGGCCCGGGGGCGGCTATCAACGTCTGCGCACCTTCTTGCCATACTCTTTGCCGAGGGCATCATGCTGCAAAGTATTCGCGATCGCTCCAAGAGCTGGGGCGCCAAGATCATCATCGGCGCCATCGTCCTGACCATGGCGCTGTTCGGGGCCGACGCCCTGATCGGGCTCTTTACCGGTGGCGCCAATGACGTCGCCAAGGTCAATGGGGAGCCGATTACCCGCCAGGAGGTGGAGCTCCAGGTGCAGCGTGCCCTGCGTAGCGGTCAGGTACCGCCGGAGCAGGAACGCGCCCTGCGTGGTCAGGTACTCGATGAGCTGATTACCCTGCGCCTGCTGGATCAGTACGCCGGCGACGGTGGCCTGCATCTCTCCGAGGAGCAGCTCGATCGCATCCTCCTGACCCTGCCGCAGTTCCACGATCAGGAGGGGCGCTTCGATCGGGAGATCTTCCGTAACCGCCTGGCCAGTGCTGGCTATACGCCGCTCGGCTTCCGCGAGCAGCTGCGCAGCGACCTGCGCCGCGAGCAACTGCAGAATGGGCTGATTCTCAGCGACTTCACCCTGGAGCGCGAGCGCGAGCGCCTGGCGGCCCTGCAGCGTCAGGTGCGCAGCTTCCGTTATCACCGGCTGACCGCCGACGACCTGGAGGCGCCGGTCACGGTGAGCGAGGCGGATATCGCCGCCTACTACGAGGCCAATGCCGAGCGTTACCAGCGCCCGGAGCAGGTACGCCTGGCCTATGTGCTGCTCGATCGTCAGCGCCTGGCCGATGAGCGGGAGGTCAGCGAGGAGCAGCTGGAGGCGGCCTATGCCGAACGGGCGCGGGAGGCCGAGCGCCGGGTCTCGCATATCATGGTGACCTTCGGCGATGAGCGTGGCCGTGACGAGGCCGAGGCGCGCCTCGAGGAAGTGCGTGAACGCCTCGCCGAGGGCGATGATTTCGCCACCCTGGCCGCCCGCTACTCCGACGATACCAGCTCCGCGGAGCAGGGCGGTGACCTCGGCTTTATCAGTCGCGGTTTCTTCGGCGAGGCCTTCGAGGATGCCGCCTTCGCCCTGGCGCCGGGGCAGGTCTCCGAGATCGTCGAGACCGACAATGGCCTGCATCTGGTCGCCGTTACCGAGCTCGATCTGCCGCCGCTGGAGGCGATGCGCGACGAGCTGCGCGAGGAGGTGGCCCTGGCCGCGGTGAGTGATGATTTCAATCGCTTGAACCAGCGCCTGATCGACGAGAGCTTCGCCGCCGATGATCTGGCCAGCGTGGCGGATGACCTGGGGTTGGCGCGGCAGGAGAGCGACTGGCTGACCCGCGATCATGATCGCGGCGTGCTCGGCGAGCCGGGGGTGATGAGCGAGGCCTTCAGCGAGGAGGTGCTCACCGAGGGCTTCAACAGCGAGGTGATCGAGCTGGACGAGGATCGCCGCCTGGTGGTGCGGGTGGCCGAGCATCGTCCGGCCGCGACGCCGCCCCTGGAAGAGGTCCGCGACCGGGTGGTCGCCGAGCTGACCGCCGAGCGCCAGCAGGAGGCCCTGGTCGCGCTCGCCGAGACGCGCCTGACGGCCCTGCGCCGCGGCGATACCCTCGACTGGGCGTGGACCCGCGTCGACCAGGCGAGTCGCAATGGGGGCGAAGCGATCCCCTCGGCGGTGCTCGCCGAGGCCTTCCGCCTGCCGCGTCCCGACGAGGCGCCGAGTTATGGCATCGCCAGTAGCGAGCAGGGCGTTGCCGTGGTGGCCCTGGAGGCGGTGAGCGAGGGCGAGGCCAATGCCGAACTGGAGGCGCTGGTCGGACGCATGGCGGAGCGGCTGCGGGCGCAGTCGGCCCTGACCGGCCTGCTGGAACACCTGCGTGACGAGGCCGAGATCGAGCGCCTCTAGCAGCGAGACAACGCACGGCCGAGGGCCGTGCGTTTTTTTCGGCGTATAATGTTATTAAGTAACAATAGTGGAGGCGCTATGCGGATCGTCACGCCGACTCCGGTGCACGTGGTCACCGGTTTCCTGGGCAGCGGCAAGAGCACCCTGATCCATGAGCTGCTCAGGCTCAAGCCCGCCGGCGAGCGCTGGGCGGTGGTGGTCAACGAATTCGGGCAGGTGGGGATCGATCAGGCGATGTTCGAGGCCGGCGACGAGATCATCGTCAAGGGGGTGCCCGGGGGCTGTCTCTGCTGCCAGCTCTCCTTCGTGCTGCAGGCCTCCCTGGTCAATCTGCTGCATCGCCAGCGCCCCGATCGCCTGCTGATCGAGCCGTCCGGGCTCGGTCATCCCGCCGGCCTGCTGGATCTGCTGCGGGGCGAGGCCTTCGACGGGGTGCTGGAGGTGAAGGAGGTAATCGCGGTGCTCGATCCGCGTCGCCTGGACGAGCCTCGGGTGCAGGCCAATGCGACCTTCCATGATCAGTTGGCCCTGGCCGATGGCGTGGCCCTGACCCAGGTGGATCAGGCCAGCGAGGCGCAGCGCCTCGAGGCCCGGCGCCATCTGGAGGGGCTCTGGCCGCCCAAGCGCTGGATCTGTGAGGCGCCTTTCGGTCGCCTGCCGGCCTCGCTGCTCTTCGATAGTCCCCAGCGGGATGCGGGGCATGACGAGCGGCCGGCGGCCCACCAGGCGTTGCGTCCGCCCGCCGAGCCCCGGGAGGCACCCCAGGAGGAGACGCCGCCCGAGCCGGGACGAGCGATCTTCCGGCGCGGAGAGTCCCTGGGGCATGTGAGCCTGGGGTGGCGCTGGCACCCGGCGGAGGTCTTCGACCTGGATCGACTGAGTCACCGGCTCGGCGAGCTGGCCGGCGACCTGCGGATCAAGGCGGTGATTCATGCCGAGACCGGCTGGTGGCTGTATAACCGTGCCGAGGGGCGGGTCGGCCTGACCGAGAGCGCCTGGCGAAGGGATTCGCGCCTGGAGCTAATCGGCGAGAGCGGTCGCCTGCCCGAGGTGAAGGAGATCGAGGGCTTGCTGGAGGCGTGTCGGCTAACGGCCGTGCCGGGAGCTTAGGTGCCCTGGCGTCGACTCTCTTGTTCGGCCGCCTGGAGTTGATCGGCGAATCGGGTCGCCTGCCCGAGACGCAGGAGATCGAGGGTTTGCTGGAGGCGTGCCGGCTAACGGCGGGATAGGCGGCCCGGGGAGCCGGGCCGTGGGGATATCAAGCGCTCAGGGGAAAGTCCCTAAGCTTGGGCGGCTGGCCCGGCTCCAGGCGAATCTCCCAGCCCTTGGTGGGTTGCCAGTCGCCCAGCACCAGGCGTCGGGCGGGCTGGCCATCCAGCTCCATGGGATGCAGCGCCGGGCGATGGGTATGGCCATGGATCAGGGTGGTGACGTCGTGCTCGCGCATCACCCGCACCACCTCGTCCGGGGTCACGTCCATGATGTCCTCGGCCTTGTTGGAGTTGGCCTCGCCGGAGCGATCCCGCAGCTGTTGGGCCAGGGCCAGGCGCTCGGGGATCGGCATGGCGAGGATCTGTGCCTGCCACTGAGGATCCCGGGCCTGGGCACGGAAGGCCATATAGGCCGCGTCCCGGGTGCACAGGCTGTCGCCATGCATCAGCAGGAGACGCTGGCCGTCGATCTCCACCACGCTGGGGTCGGGCAGCAGGGTGGCGCCGCAGGCGGCGGCATAGTCGTCGCCGAGCAGGAAGTCGCGGTTGCCGTGCATCAGATAGATGGCGGTGCCGCTCTCGGCCAGGCTGGCGAGGGCGCGAGCGACCTCGGCGGCGAGGGCGGCGTGACCGCTGGGGTCGGCCTCACCGAGGGCCAGCAGGTCGTCGCCGATCCAGGCCTCGAAGAAGTCGCCGAGGATATACAGCGCCTCGGCGCCCCGGGCGCGCTCCAGGTAGGCGAGGAAGCCCGTGGTGATTTCGGGGGCCTGGGGGTGAAGGTGCAGATCGGAAATCAGCAGGGTGCTCATGGCTAATCTCGGGTCGAAAGGGCAAGAGGCTAGAGCAAAACGCCCGCTCTGGGGCGGGCGTCAGGGAGCGAGGCGGAATCAGGCGTCCTGGAGGTAGGCGCGCTGGATCACCACGTCCTCGGCGGGGACATCGGCGTGCATGCCGCGGCGGGTGGTGTTCACCGCCTTGATGCGCTCCACCACCTCCATGCCGGCCACCACGCGGCCGAAGACGCAGTAGCCCCAGCCCTGCAGGTTCTTGCCGCTGTGGTTCAGGAAGTCGTTGTCGGCGACATTGATAAAGAACTGGGCGGTGGCGGAGTGGGGGTCCTGGGTCCGCGCCATGGCGATGGTGCCGGTGTCATTGGTCAGGCCGTTGTCCGCCTCGTTCTCGATCGGCGCACGGGTCGGCTTCTGGTTGAAGTCGGTATCGAAGCCGCCGCCCTGGATCATGAAGCCGCTGATGACCCGGTGAAAGAGGGTGCCGTCATAGTGGCCGTCGCGCACATACTGTTCGAAATTGGCCGCGGTTGCGGGCGCCTTGTCGTAATCGAGCTCGAGGGTGATGTCGCCGAAATTGGTCTGCAGAATGATCATCGATACGGTCCTATTTCCATAAAGGGGTGCCTTGGCGTGGCGCCACCGCGTCACGCTATAATAGCGCTTTTGCCGCGATGCGCGAAGCGCCGGGGTGGCACATCGCCCCGTCCCTCGCGTAACGTCAGGCCCGCCGTCCAATCGAGAGGTTCTCGCACCCCTATGAGCACAGAGAGTAGCAGCGCGCCGAATTTCATTCGCAACCAGATCCGCGACGAAATCGAGGCCGGTCGCGCCGGCAAGATCGTGACGCGGTTTCCGCCGGAGCCTAACGGCTTCCTGCATATCGGGCACGCCAAGTCGATCTGTCTCAACTTCGGCCTCGCCGAGCAGTTCGGCGGCGACTGCCACCTGCGCTTCGACGACACCAACCCGGCCAAGGAAGAGCAGGCCTATATCGATGCCATCAAGGAGGACGTCAACTGGCTGGGCTTCGAGTGGGCCGGGGCGGTGCGTTTCGCCTCCGACTACTTCGATCAGCTCTATGCCTGGGCGCAGCACCTGATCCGCGAGGGCAAGGCCTATGTGGACGACCTCTCCCCGGAGGAGATCCGCGAGTACCGCGGCACCCTGACCGAGCCGGGCCGACCGAGCCCCTATCGCGAGCGCTCGGTCGCCGAGAACCTGGACCTGCTGGAGCGCATGCGTATCGGCGAGTTCGCCGAGGGCGAGAAGGTACTGCGCGCCAAGATCGACATGGCCTCGCCGAACATCAACCTGCGCGACCCCATCCTCTACCGGATTCGCCACGCCCATCATCACCAGACCGGTGACGCCTGGAAGATCTACCCCTCCTACGACTTCACCCATGGCCAGTCCGACGCCCTCGAGGGCATCACCCACTCCATCTGCACCCTGGAGTTCGAGGACCATCGGCCCCTCTACGAGTGGTTCCTGGACAACCTGCCGGTGCCCGCCAGGCCGCGACAGATCGAGTTCGCGCGGCTCAATCTCAACTACACCCTGACCTCCAAGCGCAAGCTCAAGCTGCTGGTGGACGAGGGCATCGTCGATGGCTGGGACGACCCGCGCCTGCCGACCATCTCCGGCCTGCGCCGCCGCGGCTATACGCCGGCGTCGATCCGCAAGTTCTGCGAGATGATCGGGGTGACCCGCGCCGACGGTGGCCTGGTGGATATCGCCATGCTCTATCATGCCATCCGCGCGGATCTCGAGGACAACGCACCCCGGGCCATGTGCGTGCTCAAGCCGCTGAAGGTGGTGCTGACCAATGTGCCGGAGGATTTCGAGGAGGTCTACCAGGTGCCCGGCCACCCGGCCCGGGACGACCTGGGGGTGCGCCAGATTCCCTTCGCACGGGAGCTCTATATCGACCGCGACGACTTTATGGAGGAGCCGCCCAAGAAGTTCTTCCGCCTGGCGCCGGGCAAGGAGGTGCGGCTGCGCAACTCCTACGTGATCCGCTGCGATGAGGTGATCAAGGACGCGGCCGGCGAGCTCCGTGAGCTGCGCTGCTCGGTGGACTTCGACACCCTGGGCAAGAACCCCGAGGGGCGCAAGGTCAAGGGGGTGATCCACTGGGTCAGCGCCGCCCACGGCGTGCCCATGGAGGTGCGGCTCTACGACAACCTCTTCCAGGTGGAGCAGCCGGACAAGGACAAGGATGCCGACTTCCTCGACCACCTCAATCCCGAGTCGCTGGTGGTCTGTGAGGCGATCGGCGAGCCGAGCCTGGCCAGGGTGACGCCGGAGAGCCGTTTCCAGTTCGAGCGGGTCGGTTACTTCTGTGCCGATCGCCACGCCGTGGCCGAGGGCCGGTTGGTGTTCAACCGTACCGTGGGCCTCAAGGATAGCTGGGCCAAAATCCAGAAGAAAGATGGCCAGAAAAAGGGCTGAGGAACCGGATGCAGATCTACAACACCCTGACGCGCCGCAAGGAAGCTTTCACCCCCATCGAGCCGGGCCGTGTACGCATGTACGTCTGCGGCATGACCGTCTACGACTATTGCCACCTGGGTCACGCCCGGGTCATGGTGGCCTTCGATGTGATTACCCGTTATCTGCGCCATCGCGGCTATGACGTCACCTATGTGCGCAATATCACCGATATCGACGACAAGATCCTGCGCCGCGCCGAGGAGAACGGCGAGAGCATCGGCGCCCTCACCGAGCGCATGATCGCGGCCATGCACGAGGACGAAGCGCGCCTCGGCGTCTTGCGTCCCGATGCCGAACCCCGGGCCACCGCGCATATCGACGATATCCTGGCGATGATCGAGACCCTGATCGGCAAGGGCTATGCCTATGCCGCGGACAACGGCGACGTCTACTACCGGGTTCGCCGGTTCGAGGGCTACGGCAAGCTCAATAACCGCGACCTCGACGAGATGCGCTCCGGTGCCCGGGTCGAGGTGGACGGACACAAGGAGGATCCGCTCGACTTCGTGCTGTGGAAGGCCGCCAAGCCCGGCGAGGCGAGCTGGCCCTCGCCCTGGGGCGAGGGGCGCCCCGGCTGGCATATCGAGTGCTCGGCCATGTCCACCTGCTGCCTGGGCGAGACCTTCGATATCCATGGCGGCGGGCCGGATTTGACCTTCCCCCATCACGAGAACGAGATCGCCCAGTCCGAGGCGGCCACCGGCAAGCCCTACGTCAATACCTGGATGCACGCCGGGGCGGTGCGGGTCAATCAGGAGAAGATGTCCAAGTCCCTGGGCAACTTCTTCACCATCCGCGAGGTGCTGGCGCACCATGACCCGGAGGTGGTGCGCTACCTGCTGGTGGCCAGCCACTACCGCAGCCCCATCAACTACGCCCCGGAGTCGCTCTCCGATGCGCGCAAGTCCCTGGAACGCTTCTACAACGCCCTGGACGGGGTGGAGGCCCTGGAGGGCGAGGTGGATGGTGGTTACCAGGCGCGCTTTGGCGCCGCCATGGATGACGACTTCAATAGTCCCGAGGCGGTCTCGGTGCTCTTCGAATTGGCCCGGGAGCTCAACCGGGCCAAGAAGGAGGCCCCCGCCGAGGCCCCGGCCCTGGCCGTCGAGCTCAAGCGCCTGGGGGGCGTGCTGGGCCTGCTCCAGCAGGAGCCGGCGGCCTTCCTCAAGGGCGGTGCCGGGGACCTCCCGCTCGCCGAGGCGGAGATCGAGGCACGCATCACCGCCCGCGCCGAGGCCAAGAAGGCCAGGGACTTCGCCGCCGCCGATGCTATCCGCGACGAGCTCGCCGCGCTCGGCATCATCCTCAAGGATTCCCGGGAGGGCACCACCTGGGTCCTCGACAAGGCCGGCGAGAACGACGGCTGAGGTAACGGTCGAGGCGACACGCGCCCGCTCCTGCGTCGCAGGGGCGGGCGTTTTTGTTGGGTCGGGGCCATCACCACCGGGCGGGGATCAAGGGGGCAAGGGCGGCAGGGGCAGCTTGCGGGGCCAGTCGTCGCCGACGATAAAGAGGCGCTGCCAGTTCCCCCGATGATAGAGCACCAGGGGCTGGGGCATCACCGCCGGACGGGCAAAATGCGCAGCCAGGGGGTGCTGGATAGCGTCCAGCGGCACTAGCTGGCCGGGGGCGGGCAGGGCCATCCAGTGAGGCTTGTGCAGTCGCGAGGCCAGGGTGTCCGCGGCCAGGGTATCGCGCAGCGCCGGCCAGTCCCGCCAGGGCAGCCAGAGGCCGTGCAGGTGGTCGGCGGTGGCCTCCTCGGGCGGTGGCAGGGCGTGGCGCCACGGATAGAAGAGCACCCCGGGCATGGCCAGGCGCTGTGTCAGCCGCTCGGGCATGGTACCGAGCCGTGCCGTCAGCGCCTCCCGGGCCTCCGGACGCACCAGCATCGGCAACTGATGACGCACCAGGTGTTCGCGCTTGCTGGCCAGGCTATCCACGCAGCCCGGACCCACCCAGCGCGCCTGGTGCGTCTCGCCGCCGGGGCCCTCGGGGAGGCCCAGGTAGAACTTGATCGCCACTTCCAGGTGGATCGGCCTGGGGTCGCCCCGGCGGCGATAGAGCAGATCCAGCTCGCCGAGGGTGCGGCTCTGGCGGTGAATCGCCAGGTTATGGGCCAGCAGTTCGGTGCCCGGCGCCCGGGCCAGCAGAAACTGCCAGAGACGCTCGT
Organism: Halomonas sp. NCCP-2165; assembly: GCF_023708045.1. Lineage (NCBI taxonomy): Bacteria > Pseudomonadati > Pseudomonadota > Gammaproteobacteria > Oceanospirillales > Halomonadaceae > Halomonas > Halomonas sp. NCCP-2165. The sequence goes on along the minus strand of NZ_BRCY01000002.1, from coordinate 112,568 downwards.
GATAGAGGCCCAGGCGCAGGCCGCGAGGGTCGCCAAGGGTCGCCTCCAGGGCGTCGGGGGCGGCCTCCCAACCATCCAACCAGGCGACGAGGCGGCCGGGGCCGCCCAGGCCCAGCTCGTCGAGGCTGGGGCGCCCGGGACAGGTCGCGCCGGGCGCCTCACTGAGGGCAAGCAGGTCCGGGGCCAGGCAGAGCCAGGCCAGGTCGCGTACCAGGGGGTGATGGTAGCGGCCGGCCAGGGTCATGGCGTCCCGTTGATCCAGGGTCTGACAGGGTTTCATCATTTCCTTATACTGGAACCACACTTGCCCTGCACGGAAATCGCGTCATGAACAAGCCGCTGATCGCAATCGCCGCCTTCGCCACCCTCCTCGGGACCAGCGCCGCCCAGGCCCAGGTCGTCGTCTCCTCGAAGATCGATACCGAGGGCTCGGTACTCGGCGAGATGATCGCCCAGACCCTGGAGAACGGCGGGGTCGAAGTGCAGCGTCGTTTGCAACTGGGCGGCACCAGCATCGTGCGCGAGGCGATCCGCGCCGGCGAGATCGATATCTACCCGGAGTACACCGGCAATGGCGCCTTCTTCTTCGATATGGCTGACAGCCCGGTGTGGAAGGATGCCGAGGCGGCCTTCGAGACGGTGCGCGAGCGCGACCGGGAGGCCAACGACCTGGTGTGGCTCGCCCCGGCCTCGGCCAACAACACCTGGGCGATCAGCGTGCGCGGCGACCTGGCCCGGGAGGCGGGGCTGACCAGTCTCGAGGACCTGGCGGATTACCTGGCCGAGGGGGGCGACTTCATCTTCGCCGGCAGCGCCGAGTTCGTGGAGTCGGAGGCGGCCCTGCCGGCCTTCCAGGACGCCTACGGCTTCAGCCTCGATTCCGACCAGCTGGTGGTGCTCTCCGGCGGCAATACCGCCGCCACCATGCGCGCCGCCGCGCTCGGCACCAATGGCGTCAATGCCGCCATGACCTATGGCACCGATGGCGGCCTCCAGGCCCTGGACCTGGTGGTGCTGGAGGATACCCTGGGGGTACAGCCGGTCTATCAGCCGGCACCGGTGGTGCGTGCCGAGGTGCTGGACGCCTATCCGGAGATCGAGACCCTGCTGGGACCGGTCTTCGAGGCCCTGGATCTGGAGACCCTGCAGCGCCTCAATGGCGAGGTGGCGGTCAATGGCGCCGATCCGGCCGCCGTGGCCGGTGACTTCCTGGATGGCCTCGCCGACTAAGCGACGTGGCGGTGCCCCCCTTATCCCGTGAGAGCAACCGGGGCCTGCTGCTTCTCGGCCTGGCCCTGTCGGCCGCGCTGCTGGGCCTCGACCTGGCCAGCGTGGCCCCCAACCGTATCCTGCCCGGGGAGGGCGTCAGCCTATGGGCCTGGCTGGGCCCCTGGTCGGCGTCGGCCTGGGCCTTGCCGTTGCTGTTGATGGCGCTCGCCTGGCGCGGGTCGGTGCGGGCCCTGATCCTGGCTCGGGGCCTGGTGGTGGGGGGCCTGGCGTTGCTGCCCTGGGTCCTGGCCGCCTTCGCGGCGAGTCGCGTGCCGGACGCCTTGCCCCAGGCCCGGGTGACCCTGGGCGCCGGCTTCTGGGTCCTGCTTTTTTTGCTGCTGATGTGCTGGGTGGAACTCCATGCCTGCCTGAGGCGCGGCATCTGGCTGGTCCTGTTGCCGCTGCTCTCGCTGGCGCTGGCCTTGAGCCAGGGCCAACTGGAGAGCCTGGCGCTGATCCGCGAGTATGCCAGCCGCAGCGACGCCTTCCATGCGGCCCTGCGCTATCACCTGCTGCTGGTGTCGGCGGCGGTGGGCCTGAGCCTCTTGCTGGCCTTCGCCCTGGCCCTGGCCATGCGCCGCTTCCCGAGCCTGCGGCGCGGCGGCTTCGCCCTGCTCAGCCTGATCCAGACCATTCCCAGCCTGGCGTTGTTCGGGCTGCTGCTGGCGCCGCTGGCCTGGCTCGCCGCCCGCTATGCCTGGCTCGGCGAGCTGGGCGTGCAGGGCATCGGCTGGGCGCCGGCGCTGATCGCCCTGGTGGGCTACAGCCTGCTGCCCATGACCCGCAACAGCGTGGTGGCCCTCGATGGGGTGGACCCGCGTGTCGTCGAGGCGGCTCGCGGCATGGGCATGAGCCCGGCCCAGGTCTTCTGGCGGGTGCGCCTGCCACTAGCCGCCCCGGTGATCCTCGAGGGCATCCGTATCACCACCGTCCAGGCGGTGGGGCTGGCCGCCGTGGCCGCGCTGATCGGCGCCGGCGGCCTGGGTACCTTTATCTTCCAGGGGCTGGGCCAGGCCGCCATGGACCTGGTGCTGCTGGGGGCCTTGCCGATCCTGGTCCTGGCGGTGGCCGCCGATAGCCTGCTTAGCGCCCTGGCACGACTCACCCGTCGTCAACCCAGCCGGGAGGCCCGATGAGCGACACCCTGCCTAGCGCCCTGGCACCTTACACCCGTCTCCAGCTCCGCCGGGAGGCCCGATGACCAACATCCTGCCTAGCGCCCTGGCACCTTACACCCGTCTCCAGCTCCGCCGGGAGGCCCGATGACCAGCATCCTGCTTAGCGCCCTGGCGCCTGATACCCGCCTTCCGCGTAGCCGGGAGGCCCGATGAGCGAGACGCCGCGTATCGCCCTCAAGGGGGTCACCAAACGCTTCGGCGCCGAGGTCGCCGTGGACGGTATTTCCCTGGATATCGCCGGGGGGGAGTTCTGCGTGCTGGTGGGGACCTCCGGCTGCGGCAAGTCCACCACCTTGCGCATGATCAACCGGCTGATCGAGCACAGCGCTGGCGAGATCCATATCGACGGCCAACCGATCCGCGAGATCGACCCGCAGCGGCTGCGCCGACGCATCGGCTACGCCATCCAGAGCACTGGGCTCTTTCCCCACTGGACGGTGGCACGCAATATCGCCCTGGTGCCGGGGCTGCTGAAGTGGTCCCGGGCGCGCACCCGGGAACGGGTCGAGGAGTTGATGGACCTGCTGGGGCTGGCGCCGGAGGAATTCGCCGACAAGTACCCGGCCCAGCTCTCCGGCGGCCAGGCCCAGCGAGTCGGGGTGGCCCGGGCCCTGGCCGCCGACCCGGAGATCCTGTTGATGGACGAGCCCTTCGGGGCCCTGGACCCGATCACCCGGGAGAGCCTCCAGGAGGAGCTGCGGCGCCTGCAGGGGCGCATTCGCAAGACCATCGTCTTCGTCACCCACGACATGGACGAGGCCCTGAAGCTGGCCGATCGCCTGGTGGTGATGCGCGCCGGGCGCATCGTCCAGCAGGGCAGCCCGGCCGAGCTGCTGGCGGCACCGGCGGATGACTTCGTGGCCTCCTTGCTGGGTGGCCGCGACCGAGGCCTCAAACGCGCCGCCCTGACCCCGGTGGCACGGCTGATGCGTCCCGTCGACGCCGGCCTGCCGGTGGAGCCCGCCGTCGCCCCCGACGAGGACCTGCGCCTGGCCCTGTCGGTGATGCTCTGGCATCGGGTCGAGCGGCTGGCGGTGGTGGATGGCGAGGGTCGAGCCTGTGGCAGCCTGCATCTCAGCGACCTGATGGGGGGCGGCCTATGAGGGCCGTGGCAACCTGGCATCGCTTCGGTCGCGGCCTGGTCCCCCTGCTATGGGGGGCGGGGCTGGTGGGCCTGCTGACCTGGCTGCCCCGGGCCGAGGCCGGGTTTCGTTGGCTGGCCCCGGAGGCCCGGGAGGTGATCTATCCCCGGGACGACTTCACCGCCCTGCTGCTCAATCATCTGGCCCTGGTGGGGGTGGCCTCGGGGCTGGCGATCCTGCTCGGGGTGGGGGCGGCCCTGGCGGTGACGCGCCCCTGGGGACGCGACTTCCTGCCCCTGGCCAGCCAGCTCGCCGCCATGGGCCAGACCTTCCCGCCGGTGGCGGTGCTGGCCCTGGCGGTGCCGAGCCTGGGCTTCGGCGCCCTGCCCACGGTGGTGGCCCTGGTGCTCTACGGGTTGCTGCCCATCCTGCGCAACGGCCTGGCCGGTATCGAGGGGATCGACCCCGGGGTGCGCGAGGCGGCCCGCGGCATGGGCATGTCCCCGGGCCAGATCCTCTGGCGCCTGGAGCTGCCTTTGGCGGCGCCGGTGATGCTGGCCGGCATCCGCACCTCGGTGACGGTGGGCATCGCCACCGCCGCCATCGGCTCCACCATCGGCGCCAAGACCCTGGGCGATCCCATCATCGCCGGCATCGTCAACGGCAACAGCGCCTATATCCTCCAGGGGGCGCTGCTGATCGGCGTCCTGGCCCTGACCCTCGATAGCCTCTTCGAGGCGGTCACCCCGCGTCGCCGCTGAATCTACTGACATTTGGTCGATATCCCGGAAAATTTCCTTGGCAGGGGCGGCTTTGGCTGGTTATCTTAACGTTAACGTCAACTGCGGCGTCGTTGATCCAGCGCTGGAGCGAATCGCTGGCGGCTGACTAGAGTAAAGATGACACTTGCCCTCACAAGGGGCGTGAGATTCCTCACCACTACCCAAGGAAGAGGATCATGACCACAACACCGGCTTCCCAGGTCATCCATGAGCCGCGTTTCATGGATGGCGATGAGTTTCATATCGCCACCTTCGCGCTGCTCCAGCAGGACGGCACCCTCTTCGAGGGGGCTCGGGCCCCGGAGCTCGACCGCGAGACCGCCCGCCGCATCTACCACACCATGGTGCTGATCCGGGTGCTCGACGAACGCATGCTGGCGGCCCAGCGCCAGGGGCGACTCTCCTTCTATATGCAGTGCACCGGGGAGGAGGCGGCGGTGATCGGCAGCGCCGCGGCCCTCGACGACGACGACATGATCATGGCCCAGTACCGGGAGCAGGGCGCCCTGGCCTACCGCGGCTTCGGTATCGACGAGTTCATGAACCAGCTGTTCGGCAACGCCGAGGATTACGGCAAGGGGCGCCAGATGCCGATCCACTACGGCAGCGCCAAGCTCCACTACATGACCATCTCCTCGCCCCTGGCCACCCAGATTCCCCAGGCCGCCGGCTACGCCTATGGCCAGAAGCTCGACGGCCAGGGCCGCTGCACCATCACCTACTTCGGCGAGGGCGCCGCCTCCGAGGGGGATTTCCATGCCGCCCTCAACATGGCCGCGGTGCACCGGGCGCCGGTGATCTTCTTCTGTCGCAACAACGGCTACGCCATCTCCACCCCCTCGGTGGAGCAGTTCGCCGCCGACGGGGTGGCGCCTCGGGCCTTCGGCTACAAGATGCACGTGATCCGCGTCGACGGTAACGACGTGCTGGCGGTCTACGCCGCCACCCGGGAGGCGCGGCGCATCGCCGTGGAGCACAACCAGCCGGTGCTGATCGAGGCCATGACCTATCGCCTGGCGGCCCACTCTTCCTCGGATGATCCCTCCGGCTATCGCAGCAAGAAGGAGGAGGCGCTATGGCGAGAGAAGGACCCGGTCAATCGCATGCGCCTGTGGATGCTGGCCCAGCAGTGGTGGAGCGATGACGAGGAGAAGGCCCTCCAGGAGCAGCTGCGTCGCGAGGTGCTGGAGACCATGAAACGCGCCGAGAAGCGCCCGCCGCCGCCCCTGGCGAGCCTGGTGGAGGACGTCTATGCCGAGGTGCCGGCGCGTCTCCAGGAGCAACTCGACGCCCTGGAGGCCCATGTGCGCCGCCATCCGGAGGCCTACCCCAAGAGTGCCCCGGGCCTCGATCAGGGAGGTGCCTGAGATGCCGACCATGAACCTCTTGCAGGCGATCAATAACGCTTTGGATATCGCCATGGAGAGCGACCCGCGGGTGCTCTGCTTCGGCGAGGACGTGGGCGGCTTCGGCGGCGTCTTCCGCGCCACCAGCCACCTCCAGGAGAAGTATGGCCGCGAGCGCTGCTTCAATACCCCCCTGGTGGAGCAGGGCATCATCGGCTTCGCCAACGGCCTGGCGGCCCAGGGCCACAAGCCGGTGGCGGAGATCCAGTTCGCCGACTACATCTTCCCGGCCTTCGACCAGATCGTTAACGAGTCCGCCAAGTTCCGCTACCGCTCCGGCAGCCTCTTCGAGGTGGGCGGCCTGACCATACGCGCCCCCTACGGCGGCGGTATCTCCGGGGGGCTCTACCACTCCCAGTCGCCGGAGGCCTATTTCGCCCATACCCCGGGCCTGAAGATCGTCGTGCCGCGCAACCCCCATCAGGCCAAGGGCCTTCTGCTGGCGGCGATCCGCGACCCCGACCCGGTGCTGTTCTTCGAGCCCAAGCGGCTCTACCGCGCCTCCACCGGCGAGGTGCCCGAGGCGGACTACCAGCTGCCCCTGGGCGAGGCCGAGGTGATCAAGGAGGGCGGCGACGTGACGCTGCTGGCCTGGGGCGCCCAGGTGGAGGTGACCGAGAAGGCCGCCGAGCTGGCCGAGAAGGAGGGCATCTCCTGCGAGGTGATCGATCTGCGCAGCATCCTGCCCTGGGACGTGGAGACCGTGGCCCAGTCGGTGCTCAAGACCGGGCGCCTGGTGATCAGCCACGAGGCGCCGCTGACCGGCGGCTTCGCCGGCGAGATCGCCGCCACCATCGCCGAGCGCTGCTTCCTCTACCTGGAGTCGCCGATTCAGCGGGTGACCGGCCTGGATACCCCCTTCCCCCTGACCCTGGAGAAGGAGTACCTGCCCAATCACCTGAAGATCGTCGAGGCCATCAAGGCCAGCATCGACTTCTAGGCCGATATCCGAGGAGAGCGACAATGAGCGATTTTATGCTGCCCGATATCGGCGAAGGTATCGTGGAGTGCGAAGTGGTCAAGTGGCTGGTCAGCGAGGGGGAGACCATCAGCGAGGATCAGCCGGTGGCCGAGGTGATGACCGACAAGGCCCTGGTGGAGATTCCCGCCCCCTACGCGGGAAAGGTGACCCGCCTCTATTACCAGGAGGGGGAGATCGCCAGGGTGCATGCGCCGCTGTTCGCCCTGGTTGCCGAAGACGAGGCCGAGGCGGAGAGCGAGACTCGGCGCGAGGCGGCAGCGACGCCGCCCGATAAGGCCCCGGCCGGCGAGTCCGGTGAGGCGACCCCCGAGCCCTCCGCCGATGCCGGCGAGGCGAGCGCCGCCGGCAAGGACTTTATCCTGCCGGATATCGGCGAGGGCATCGTCGAGTGCGAGATCGTCGAGTGGCGCATCGCCGAGGGCGAGACGGTCGCCGAGGATCAGCCGGTGGTGGACGTGATGACCGACAAGGCGATGGTCGAGATCACCGCCCCGGAGGCGGGGCGGGTGACCCGGCTCCACTACGCCCAGGGCGAGAGCGCCCGGGTGCATACGCCGCTGTTCGCCTATCTGCCGGAGGGTGGCGAGGCCGCGACGGCGTCTCCCCGGCCGGCCCAAGGCGCCGCCCGGCACCAGGCCGCGGCTCCTGCCCGGGGAGACGCCCCGGCGCAGCCGACGCCCGCCAGGGAGACCGGAGGCCAGGGGCCCTATGGGCGGATCCCCGCCAGCCCCGCGGTGCGTCGCCTGGTACGCGAGCACGGCCTGACCCTGGCGGCGATTCCCGGCACCGGCAAGGACGGGCGGGTGCTCAAGGAGGATGTGCAGCGCTATCTTGAGGCGCCCCAGGGCGGCGACCAGGCCGAGCCGGCCGCTGCGTCGCCATCGCGTCCCACGCCTGCCTCGGCCCAGGCCGGTGGAGCGCCTCGGGACGAAGTCCGGGTGGAGCCGCTGCGCGGGATCCAGGCGGCCATGGCCAAGCGCATGGTCGCCTCCGCCCAGTCGATCCCCCATTTCGCCTATGGCGACGAGTTCGATGTCACCGAGCTGGTGAGCCTGCGCGAGCGCCTCAAGGTCAAGGCCGAGGCCCGCGGGGTGCGCCTGACCCTGATGCCCTTCTTTATGAAGGCGCTGGCCCTGGCCGCGCTCGAGTACCCGATCCTCAACAGCCGGCTGGACGAGGCGGCGGGGGAGATTCACTACCTGCCCCGGGTCAATGTGGGCATGGCGGTGGATGGCAAGGCGGGCCTGATCGTGCCCAACGTCAAGGGGGTGGAGCGGCTTGGCCTGCTGGAGATCGCCGCCGAGGTGGGCCGCCTGACCGAGGCGGCCCGGGAGGGGCGCGTCGCGCCATCCGACCTCACCGGCGGCACCGTGACCATCTCCAATATCGGCGCCCTGGGGGGCACCTATGCGGTGCCGATCATCAATGCCCCGGAGGCGGCCATCGTCGCCATCGGCAAGACCCAGTGGCTGCCGCGCTTCGATGCCGACGGCCAGGTGGTGCGCCGGGCGATCATGACCGCCACCTGGTGCGGCGATCACCGGCTGATCGATGGCGGCACCATCGCCCGCTTCGCCAATGCCTGGAAGGGCTATCTGGAGGATCCCGAGAGCCTGCTGTTGGCGTTGTAGGTCGGATAAACGAGCCGCAGGCGAGAGCATCCGACGGATGTCGTCGGATGCGCCTGCGGCTTATCCGACCTACGCAGCTGCCCTAAGCGCCCTCGGGCTATCCTCACCCAGGGTGCGTGCCCCGGGGCCCAATCAGGAGAGTCGATGAGCCAGGCGCCCCTGCAGCAGTTCTATATCCCCGAAGAGCAGTCCATCTACCTGCTCAGCCAGGACGATGCCCGCAAGCTGCGCGAGTGGGTTGCGCTGTGCCGCACCCAGCTCGAGCAGCTCGGCTACCGGCAGATCGAACTGGTGGGCAAGGGCGCCTACGGCTTCGTCTTCGCCGGGATCACCGCCCTCGACCAGCGGTATGTCTTCAAGTTCAGCCGCGTCACCCTGCCGGCCCACCTCCAGGAGCGCCTCGAGGAGGAGGCCTTTATGCTCGAGCAGGTGGACCATCCCCGGGTGCCCCGGCTGATCGCCTACCAGCGGGTGCGCAACCAGTCGATCCTGGTGATGGAGCGGGCCCCGGGCCTCAACCTGGAGGAGGTATCGCTCAGGGAGGGACGCCTGGCGCCGCGCCTGGTGGTGCATATCGCCGACCAGCTGGCGGATATCCTTCGCCACCTGCGGCGGGAATCCGGCGTCACCGGCAAGCCGGTGATCCACGGCGATATCAAGCCCTCCAACCTGGTCTTCGATGCCGCCCGGGAGGAGGTGGCGCTGATCGACTGGGGCTCCTCGGTATTCGCCCAACTGGACGCCAACGGCCAGTTCGTGGCGTCCAATGTCATGGAACTGATGTCCGACAACCTCCAGCAGACCAATGCCCGGCTGGGGGACGTCTACTTTATCGGCGAGGAGCAGCTGAATGGGGCCCTCTCCTCGCCACGCTTCGACGAGCAGGGCGCCGCCGCCACCCTCTATGCCCTGGCCTCGGCCCAGTCCTGCCGCTTCGGCCACCGGGTGATCCCCGCCACCTCCCTGGGCCTGCCCATGGAGTTCGCCCGCCTGCTGGATGCCATGCTCGACCCGGATCCCGGCCTGCGGGCCCGGGCCGGGGACTACTTCCTGAGCGAGATGCCGCGCCTGGCCCGGGTGGTGATGATCGACCTGCCGACGCCCGCCGAGAGCGCCCTGGTGCCGGTCTGGGCCCGTCCCGCCGGCCGCGAGATCGATACCGTGGTCTACTCCTCCCGCAAGGCCTTTTTGCGCGAGGAGCATGCCGAGGAGACCCTCAACGACGTCAACGACGTCCAGCTGGATCGCTACTACAAGAACTTCATGCAGGGCATGGGGGAGACCGAGAAGGCCTTCCTGGCGGCGGTGAGCCGGCTCGGCAAGTACCCGGTGGTGGGGGGGCTGGCGGTGCGCTGGGAGGCCGACGGCGTCTATATCGACACCTCCCTCAACCTGCATGACCCGGCGCTCAAGCCGGCCTTCGTGGCGGCGGTCAACAACCTGGTCAGCCTGGCCCGGGGCATCTATCGCCAGGGCATCTTCAAGAGCTGCCTGTTCAACGCCCGGGACACCCTGCATATCGACCGCCACGGCCCGGAGCAGCCGTTTCGCCTTACCCCGGGCATGTGCCTGCCCTACGAGGTCAGCGCCGCCCCGGAGCTGGAGGACCGCAGCCGGGTCCACTCCTACTTCGAGGATGGTCCCGACCCGGAGGAGTTCCTGGTGCTCCCCGACGAGATCATCCTCTCCCTGGAGGCCCTCAACCAGATCCACCACACCGGCATGATCATCTTCGAGGCGCTGCCCAATCACCTCAAGATCCATAGCTACTACCGGCTGCTCGACCCGGCCCGGGAGGCGGAGTTCCGCCACTACCTGGACGATATCCTGAGCGCCGTGGGGCTGATCGAGGGGCTCGGCGTCTCCGGCTTTATGAAGATGCCCTACAAGGACACCCGCTTCTTCTCGCATATCGAGCAGATGCCGGAGCGCTACTATCCCAAGAATCCTCGCGGGGCCAGGCGCCAGGGAGACGGCGCCTGAGCAAGGCCGCCGCTCCGGGGAGCGGCGGCGGGGTGGCGTTATGGTGAGGCGGCGCTCGGCGTGTCAGAGCGAGGCGGCGGAGCGGGCCGCCTGATCATAGAGCCCCGACATGGCCCTGAGCATACCGGCGATCTGATGCATCTCCTCGCGGCCGATGCCCATGGAGGAGAGCGACTCCACCAGGCAGGCCTCGCGAATCTCCGCATACTTCATGCAGGCCGCCCGGCCCGCCTCGCTGGTGCGAAAGAAGGTCTCCTTGCCGTGCTTCTCGCCGCCGACCAGGCCCAGCTTGGTGAGCTTCTTCAGCGCATAGGTCACCGTATGGGTGTCCTCCACGTTGAGCACCAGGCAGATATCCGCCTGGCGCTTGGCGCGCTCCCGATGGTTGACGCTATGCAGCACCAGCACGTCCAGGGCGCCCAGCTCCGGGTAGCCGCTGGCGGTCATGCAGCGCACCATCCAGCGGTTGAAGGCGTGGCTGGAAATGATCAGGCCGAATTCGAATTCCGAGAGCTCCTGGGCGCTGCGCGACAGGTGCTCGGAGGAGACGATGGGCCCGCGCGGATCGGCGGCGCTGCTGCGTGCTTGACTCATTTAGCGGTTCCCCATGGCATCGGGCAGATAAGTGACGATCTGCGGGAAGAGGGTGATGAGGATAACACCCAGCAGCATCAGCCCGAAGAAGGGCAGGGCGGCCTTGGCGATATGCAGGATGTTCTTGCCGGTCATGCCCTGCAACACGAAGAGATTGAAGCCCACCGGTGGCGTGATCTGCGACATCTCCACCACGATCACCAGGAAGATACCGAACCAGATCAGGTCGATGCCCGCGGCCTCCACCATCGGCAGCATGATCGAGGTGGTCAGCACCACCACCGAGATACCATCCAGGAAGCAGCCCAGCACGATGAAGAACAGGGTCAGCGCCAGCAGCAGCATCAGCGGCGACAGCTCCAGGGTGGCGATCCAGGCGGCCAGCTCACTGGGTAGCCGGGTGAAGCCCATGGCCACGGTGAGGAAGGAGGCCCCGGCGAGGATAAAGGCGATCATGGTGGAGGTCTTCACCGCGCCGAGCAGGGCGTCGCGGAAGATTGCCCGGTTCATGGCGCCCTGCACCCGGGCCAGCCCCAGGGAGAGGGCCACCCCCACCGCGGCCGCCTCGGTGGGCGAGGCCAGGCCGGCGTAGATGGAGCCGATGACCCCGACGATCAGTCCCATCATCGGAATCAGGCGCTTCGAGCGGCGCAGCTTGTCGCGGAAACTGGTGCGCTCGTCGGCGGGGGGAACCCGCTCGGGGTAGCGCCAGGCCCAGAGCATCAGATAGCCCGTGAACAGGGCGATCAGCAGCAGGCCCGGGAAGACGCCGGCCATAAAGAGGCGGGCGATGGACTGGTCGGTGGCCACGGCGAAGACGATCAGGATGATCGACGGGGGAATCAGCAGCCCCAGGGTGGCGGACCCGGCCAGGGTGCCCAGCACCAGGCGGTCGTCATAGCCACGGCGGCCGAGTTCCGGGAGGGTCATCTTGCCCATGGTGGCGCAGGTGGCGGCGGAGGAGCCGGAGACCGCGGCGAACAGGCCGCAGCCCACCACATTGGTGTGCAGCAGGCGTCCCGGCACCCGCTGCATCCAGGGCGAGAGGCCGCTGAACATGTCCTCTGCGAGGCGTGAACGAAACAGGATCTCGCCCATCCAGATAAACATCGGCAGGGCGGTCAGCTCCCAGCTGTAGCTGGCGCTCCAGATGGTGCTGGCCATGACGTCACCGGTGGGCACATTGGTGAAGGCGGCGATACCCAGCCAGCCCATGCCCAGCAGGGCGAAGGCCACCCAGACGCCACTGCCCAGCATGATCAGCAGGGCCACGAAGAGAAGGGTCATCATCAACAGCATGGTGGACTCCGGGCTTATTCGTGGCCGGCGTCGTCGATGCGAAAGCTCGACGGGCGGGTCAGGGCGATAACGAGGGTGGTGAGCCAGGCCTCCAGCAGGGCCAGGCAGAACAGGATCACGCCGGCCAGCATTGCCGACTGGGGGATCCACAGCGGGATACTCAGTAGCCCATAGGAGGTCTCGCCGAAGGCGATGCTGTCCTCCAGCAACCAATAGAGGTTCCAGCCCAGGTAGGCGGCCAGGAGGAGTGCCAGGCTAAGGCAGAGCAGTTCCACCTGGGCGCGCCAGGCGGGGGCCAGGCGGCCGATCAGCAGGGTCACGCGGATATGGCCGCCGTGGATAAAGGTGTAGGCCAGCCCCAGGAAGCTGGCACCCACCAGCAGGAAGCCGGAGATCTCGGCGAGACCGGGAATCGCCAGGCCGATGCGGTCGAAGCCGAGCTGGATGGCGAGTCGGTCGACGATGCGGCCGAGGATCTGGGCGGTGATCAGGCCGCAGATCAGGCACAGGCAGGTAGCGGCCAGGTAGCCCCCCAGGGTGTAGAGGGGGCGGAGTCGATAGCGCATGGGAGTCACCGTGATGCGGTCGGCAGGGGGAAGCCGGGCCCTGGGGGCCCGGGCCCCGGCTAGCGGGCGTTGAGGTAGTTGCCGAGGATGGCGGCGCCCTGGTCGCCGGCGCGCTCGACCCACTCGTCGGTCATGGTGGCGCCGACCTGTTCGAGCAACCCGGCAAGCTCGGCGCTGGGCTCGTTGACCTGGATGCCGTTCTCGGCGAGTACCGACAGGGCCTCCGCGGTCTCCTGGCGGCTCATCTCCCAGCCACGGCGCTCGGCCTCGGCGGCGGCCTCGAGCAGCGCCTCTTGGGTGGCCTCGTCGAGGCGCGAGAAGCTCCGCTCGTTGACGATCACCATGTTCTTGGGCAGCCACAGCTGGGCATGGTTGAAATGGCTAAGGTAGTCCCAGGCCTTGGTGTCGGCGCCGGTGGCCGGCGAGGTGACCATGGCCTCGACACGGCCGGTGCTGAAGGCGGTGGGGATATCCGGCACCTCCACCTGGGTCGGCACGGCGCCGGTCAATTGGGCCAGGCGCTCGCTGGCGGTGTTGTAGGCGCGCATGCTGAGGTTGCGCAGGTCATCCGGCGACTCGATGGCCCGCTGGGTGAAGATCCCCTGGGGCGGCCAGGGCACCGCGAACAGCAGACGCAGGCGCTGGCTGGCCAGCTCCTCGGCGATGATCTCCCGAGAGGCCTCCCACAGGGTCCAGGCATCCTCGTAGTTGGCCGCCAGGTAGGGCACCGAGTCGACCTCGTAGATGGGGTTCTCGTTGGCCAGCCGCGACATGATCAGCTCGCCCATGGGCACGATACCGCGGCGCACCGAGTTCTTGATCTCGGGGTGACCGATCAGCGAGCCGTTGGAGTGAACGGTGATATCCAGCTCGCCATCGGTGCGCTCGCGCACCTCGTCGGCGAACTCGCGGATATTGACGGTATGGAAGGTGCGATCGCCATAGGGGGTAGGCATGTCCCATTGGGTGGCGGCCTGGGCGCCGGTGCCCAGGGTGGTGAGGCCGAGGCCCAGGGCGGTGGCGGTCAGCCCTGCCAGTAGACGGGTCTTCATCGAATCTTCCTCGTGGTTGGGTCTCTGTTGTTGTATCGGTCGCCATGGCGCCGAGGTTCACAGTCGCAGCGTAGTCGCTGGTGTGATGGGAGGTTAGGTCCCCTATAGATGATACGTCAATGTTTCTAAGACTATTTGATGATGAAATACCATCAATTTATCTATAAATTGTTTTTAAAGCACAACGACGTCATCGCCATGACGAGGAGCCTGGACATGACCCGACTACGACTCAACGCCGATATGGGCGAAAGCCTGGGGCCCTGGGTGATGGGCCGCGATAGCGAGCTGATGCCCCATGTCGACCTGGCCAATGTGGCCTGCGGTTTCCACGCCTCCGATCCGGATACCATTCGCGCCACGGTCCGCCTGGCGGTGGCCCATGGCGTCACCGTGGGGGCGCATCCCGCCTATCCGGACCTGGTGGGGTTCGGGCGACGCTCGCTGGCCTGCAGCCCCGAGGAGGTGGAGAGCCTGCTGCTCTATCAACTGGGCGCCCTGGCGGGCATCTGCCGCGCCGAGGGCACCCGGGTGGGCTATGTGAAGCCCCATGGCGCCCTCTACAACGACATGATGCGCGATCCGGCGATCCTCGCGGCGGTGATGCGGGCGGTGGCGGCCTATGATGCCGGCTTGCCGCTGATGGTGATGGCCACCCGCGACAATGCCCCGGCCCGGCGCCTGGCCGAGCGTCATGGCCTGACCCTGTGGTTCGAGGCCTTCGCCGATCGTGCCTACGATGGCCAGGGGCGCCTGGTCTCGCGCCGCGAGCCCGGCGCCGTGCACCATGACCCGGCACGGATCGTCGAGCAGGCGCGTCGTATCGCCCGGGGCGAGCCCTTGACCGCCAGTGACGGCAGCGAGCTGGTGCTCCAGGCCGAGACCCTCTGCGTACACGGCGACAACCCCGAGTCCATCGCCGCCGTGGTGGCCATTCGCCAGGCCCTGGAGGCGCTATGAGTCGTCCTACTCCGCGCCTGGAGTCGGCGGGGCTGGATGGCTGGCTGGTACGCCTCTTCGAGGAGATCGACGAGGCCAACCTGGCCTGGATCGAGGCCCTGATGGACGCCTGCGAGGCGAACTTCGGCGCGGCCCTGATCGACCTGGTGCCTTCGTACACCACCCTGCTGGTGTGCTTCGATCCGCTGCGTCTGGACGGCGGCGAGGCGCGCCGCCGACTGCTGTCCCTGCTCGCCGAGCTGAGGCCCCGGGAGCCTGGCGCCGAGCGGGCTCCGCTCAAGACGCTGCCGGTCTGGTATGACGAAAGCGTGGGGCCGGAGCTCAAGCGTCTCGCCGGGCGTTTCGATGGCGAGATGGGGGCCGTGATCCACGCCCATACCCAGGCGGAGTATCGGGTCTTCGCCCTGGGCTTCGCCCCGGGCTTCGCCTTTATGGGGGGGCTGCCGGCGAGCCTGGAGGCGCCGCGCCTGGCCACCCCGCGACGCCGGGTGCCGGCGGGCAGCGTGGCGGTGGCGGGGCGCCAGGCCGCCGCCTATCCCGCGGCATCCCCCGGGGGCTGGAACCTCCTGGGGCGCACGCCGATAGCGCTCTTCGATCGCCACCGCCAAGGCTATAGCCTGCTGGCGGTGGGCGATCGGGTGCGTTTCGAGGCGGTGGACCGGGAGACCTTTATCGAACTGGGGGGCGACCCCACCCCCATGGAGGAGGGCGCATGAGCGAATTGGCGAGACTGCGGGTGGAGCAAGCCGGTCCCCTGGCGCTGCTTCAGGACGCCGGGCGCTTCGGTGTCAGGCGGATGGGCGTGACCCAGGGGGGAGCGGCGGACCCGCACGCCTGGGCCTGGGCCAATCGCCTGGCGGGCAATGCCTGGGGCGCCGCGGCCCTGGAGATCACCCTGGGGGGGCTGACCCTGGTGGCGGAGCGGGACGCCTGGCTGGCCCTGGCCGGGGCGGACCTGGGGGCGACCCTCGATGGCGAGCCGCTGGCGCCCTGGCGGCGCTTTCGCCTCGGCGCCGGCCAGCGCCTCGCCTTCGCCACGCCCCGGGCGGGGCTTCGGGCCTACCTGGCGGTGAGCGGTGGCTTCCGGGGCGAGGCGGAGCTGGGGAGCCTGGCCTGCGTGGTGCGCGAGGGCCTGGGCGGCCATCGCGGCGAGGGCCGGGCGCTGGCGGCGGGGGATGCCCTGGCGTTTCGGCCTGGTGGCCCCGCCGCCGGCCCCGCCGAGGCCCCGCTGGCGGTACGCCCCGACTATACGGCCGAGCCCCGGCTGGCGCTGATTCCCGGCGCCCAGATCGGTGCCTTTCGTGGTTCGAGCCTGTTCGCCGCCTTTCATCACCCCTGGCGGGTCGATGCCCGGGCCGACCGCATGGGGGTGCGCCTGACCGGCCCGAGGCTCGAGTGCGCCATCGACTCCCTGGTCTCGGAGGGCATCGGCCTGGGGGCGGTGCAGGTGCCGCCGGATGGTCAGCCCATCGTGCTGCTCAACGACCGCCAGACCATCGGCGGCTATCCGCGCCTGGGCAGCCTGACGCCCCTGGCCTGCGCGCGCCTGGCCCAGTGCCAGCCGGGGCAGCGGCTGTGGCTCAGGCCCCAGGGCCGGGAGGCGGCCCATAACGACTTCGTGCGCTGGCGCCGGGAGTTCGACTAGTTCCCCTTGACCGGGAGCCCCCCTTTGCTAGGCTTGCTGCCGCGGCGGGACGACCCGCCGTTATCGCACTCACCGGGGACGGCCCCGACCGACCCGGAGGCACTCCCATGACCACCGCCTGGATCCTGCTCGTCGCCGCCGGCCTGCTCGAGGTCGCCTGGGCCCTGGGGCTCAAGGCCTCGGAGGGCTTTACCCGGCTCTGGCCGAGCCTCTTTACCCTGGTCGCCATGCTGGCCAGCTTCTACCTGCTCGCCCAGGCCATGAAGGTCCTGCCGGTGGGCACCGCCTACGCCATCTGGGTGGGCATCGGCGCCCTGGGCACGGTAGTGCTGGGCATGCTGATCTATGGCGACAGCGCCACTCCCCTGCGCCTGCTCAGCCTGCTGCTGGTACTGGCCGGCCTGGTGGGGTTGAAGCTCGCTAGCTAGCCACGCTTCCCTGCGACCACAAGACAAGGCCCGCGGCGATCGCCGCGGGCCTTGTGGTTGTCGGCTGTCCGGGCCCAAGGCCTAGAGCAGGCCGCGGCGCTCCAGCACCCCGGCGATGATCGGTACCGGGGTCATCAGGTGCTCGCGCATCATGGCGCAGGCCCTGGGGCTGTCCCGGTCGAGGATCACCTCCACCAGGGCCGCGTGTTCGTCCCGCTTGGTGGCCAGGGCCGCCTCCGAGAAGACCGTCTCCCGCAGCCACAGATGGCGATAGCGCTCCGCCTGGTCGAAGAGGCTCGCGCGAATGCGCAGCAGGTGCTCGGAGCCGCAGCCGGCGACGATGGCCTGGTGGAAGGCCTTGTGGCGGGCATCCCAGATATCCAGCACCTCGTCGGGGCCGTTCACCTCGACCACCTTGGAGAGGGTATGGGCATGGGCGAGGATCTCCGCCTCCCAGTCGTCGTCGCCGCGCTCGATGGCCAGGCGCAGCAGCAGGCCCTCCAGCTGTGAGCGGGCGTCATAGAGGTCATTCAACTCCGCCAGGGACATGCTGGCGACCCGGTAGCCGCGCTGACTGATGGCCACCACCATGCGCTCCGCCACCAACTGGGACAGGGCCTCGCGGAGCGGGCCGACGCCCAGGTCGTAGCGCTCCTTGAGGTGGCTCATCAGCAGCTTCTCGCCCGGGGGGAAGACGCCGCGAATAATGTCTTTCTTGAGCCAGGTGTAGGCGCTGATGCCCTGATTCTGCCGAGGGGGGGTATCCATGGGTTCACTCCTTATCTTGTCGACATGATACCCAATCCATCGATGAGCCGCCTAATGGGATAGACGATCGAATAATACCTACTTTGCGGATACTGGTTGACGTAAATTATAAATGTCGATATTTTTGTATTGTGTCGTCAATAAGGGCGCCCCAGAGGGCCCACAACGCCAGCCAGGAGCCAACCATGACCGTCTTGACTCAGCTTCCCGCCGCCATGCCGCTGCCCGAGGCCATCCAGGGCTTCACCCTGGAGCCGAGCAGCCACTCCCCGCGCCTGCTCGACCTGACGCTGTCCCGTGAGGTGGTCGAGGCCTTCCTGGCCGCCGTCGCCGATACTCCGGTACAGGCGCTGGAGTACAAGTCGATGCTGCGCTTCCGGGTCGCCAAGGTGCTCGACGACCTGTGCGGCAACACCCTGCAGCCGGTACTGATCAACACCCTGGTGGACCGCGCCACCGGTGGCCTGCAGGTGACCCCGGAAGGCCTCGATGAGGTGGCCCAGGCCGAGGAGATGGTCAAGGTGGCCACCGCCGTCGCTCACCTGATGGGACGCTCCAACTATGACGCCATGAGCGGCCAGTACTATGCTCGCTTCGTGGTCAAGAACGTCGACGACTCCGACAGCTACCTGCGTCAACCGCACCGGGTGATGGAGCTGCACAACGATGGCACTTTCGTCGAGCAGGACACCGATTATGTGCTGATGATGAAGATCGACGAGCAGAACATGGAAGGCGGCAATTCCCTGTTGCTGCACCTGGACGACTGGGCCGACCTGGAGCGCTTCTACGCCCATCCGATGGCGCGTCGCGAGATGCGCTGGAGCGCGCCGCCCAGCAAGAATGTCGCCAAGGACATCTACCATGCGGTCTTCGATGTGGATCGTGAGGGGCGTCCGATCATGTCCTATATCGATCAATTCGTGCAGCCCAAGGACTTCGAGGAGGGCAACTGGCTCACCGACCTCTCCGAGTCCCTGGAGACCAGCCCGGGAATCCTCTCGGTGCCCAACCCGGTGGGGAGTTTCCTGCTGATCAACAACCATTTCTGGCTGCATGGCCGCGATCGTTTCACCCCGCATCCGGACCTGCGTCGCGAACTGATGCGCCAGCGTGGCTACTTCACCCACGCCAAGACCCTGCGCAATCCGCGTCAGAAGTAAGTAGACTTTCCGCGGCCGCGCCAGGCGCGGCCGCGGTATATGACGTTCCTCCCGGTGCAGGAGGAACGCGCCCCTGACAAGACGACGAGGCCTGCGGTGTACGACTTTATTATTATCGGCGGCGGCATCATCGGCATGTCCACCGCCATGCAGCTGATCCGGACCTATCCCGATCGGAAGATGCTCCTGGTGGAGAAGGAGTCGGGCCCGGCTCGCCACCAGACCGGCCATAACAGCGGCGTGATTCATGCCGGGGTCTATTACACCCCGGGTAGCCTCAAGGCGCGCTTCTGCCTGGAAGGCAATCGTGCCACCAAGGCGTTCTGCGACACCCACGGCATCGCCTATGACGAGTGCGGCAAACTGCTGGTGGCCACCAATGATGTCGAGATGCAGCGCATGCAGGCGCTGTGGGAGCGCACCGAGGCCAACGGCCTGGAGCGTCACTGGCTGTCGGCCGCCGAGCTCAAGGAACGCGAGCCCAATATCACCGGCGTGGGCGGGATCTTCGTGCCCTCCAGCGGCATCGTCGATTACGCCCAGGTGACCGAGGCCATGGCCGGCGAGTTCCAGCGCCTGGGTGGCGAAATTCGCTATTCCACCGAGGTGACCGGCCTGGAGGAGCGCGCCCAGGAGGTGGTGGTCAAGACCCGCCAGGGTGAGGTTAGCGGCCGGTATCTGCTCTCCTGTTCGGGGCTGATGGCCGACCGGGTGGTGCGCATGCTGGGCCTCGACCCCGGCTTTACCATCTGCCCCTTCCGCGGCGAGTACTACTTGCTGCCGGAGAAACACAACCAGATCGTCAACCACCTGATCTATCCGATTCCCGATCCCTCCATGCCGTTTCTCGGCGTGCACCTGACCCGCATGATCGACGGCACCGTGACCGTCGGCCCCAATGCGGTGCTGGCGCTCAAGCGCGAGGGCTACCGCAAGACGGATATCTCGGTGGGCGACCTGGCCAAGATGTTCACCAATCCGGGGATCCTCAAGGTGCTCAAGGCGAATCTCAAGCCGGGGCTCCACGAGATGAAGAACTCCCTGTTCAAGGGCGGTTACCTGGAGGAGGTGCGCAAGTACTGCCCCAGTATTTCCAAGGCCGATCTGGGGGCCTATCCCGCCGGGGTGCGGGCCCAGGCGGTCTCCAAGGACGGCAAGCTGGTGGACGACTTCCTCTTCGTCAACACCAAGCGCACCATCAATGTTTGCAATGCGCCGTCTCCGGCGGCCACCTCGGCGATTCCCATCGGCGCCCATATCGTCGAGAAGGTACAGGCCCAGGTGGCCTGAGGCTGCCGCCACTTATGTGACTCTCGGTCTTGCCGCGGCCCTGTGCCCGGTAGCCATTTTGCCCACGCCTCGGCGTGGGTTTTTTTATTTATTTGCCGTTTCTTGTATAGAGGCGTCATCGAGGTTCGTGAGTCGAAGGGGGCAGGGCTAGGGTGGGCGCGGGATGCCATAACAACCCCAACCATTCAAGGAAGCGAAGATGAAATTGACACCCACCCTGTTGGCGGCGGCCATCGCCACCGCCCTCTCCGGCACCACCCAGGCCGCCCCGCTGCTCGACGACCGGCCCCTGCTGGTCGGCAGTCCCGAACACCAGAGCGCCAATGCCTGGGTCGAGATCTCCCAGGCCGCCTTCGAGGGCAATGTGCGCGGGGTGCAGCAACTGCTCGACGGCGACTCCGAACTGTGCGCCATCATGAAGGCGGACGCCTATGGTCACGGTATCGCCAACCTGATGCCCTCGGTGATCGCCCTCGGCATTCCCTGCATCGGCGTGGCCAGCACCGAGGAGGCGCGGGTGGTACGAGCCAGCGGCTTCGCGGGGCGCCTGATGCGGGTACGCAGCGCCACCCCCGAGGAAGTACGCGGGGCCTTCGACTATGAGATGGAAGAGCTGTTCGGCGATATCGCGGCGGCGCGCCAGGCGTCCGAGGCGGCCGCCGAGGCGGGGGTGACCCTGCGCTATCACCTGGGGCTCAATGCCGGTGGCATGGGGCGCAATGGCCTGGCCCTGGAGGACGACGCCGGGCGTCAGGAGGCGCTGGCGCTGATGGCGCTGCCGCGGCTGGAACTGGCCGGGATCATGACCCACTTCGCCTTCGAGGACGTCGACTATGTGCGCCAGGGGCTGGCGGCCTTTCACGAGCAGAGCGACTGGCTGATCGAGGCCGCTGAGCTCGACCGGGATGCCCTGATCCTGCACGCCGCCAACTCCTTCACCACCATGGAGGTGCCCGAGGGGCGGCTCGATATGGTGCGCCCCGGCGGCCTGCTCTACGGCGATCTGCCGCATTATCCGCAGTTCCAGCCGGTGATGTCCTTCCGCACCCGGGTCGCCTCGGTCAACGACTATGCGGCGGGCAGCGGCGTCGGCTACGACAACGTACGAGTCCTGGAGCGTGACAGCCTGCTGGCCAACCTCCCGGTGGGCTACTCGGATGGCTATCGCCGGGACTTCACCGATGCCGCCCATGTGCTGATCAACGGCGAGCGGGTGCCGGTGCTGGGCAAGGTCTCGATGAACACCACCATGGTGGATGTCACCGACCTGCCCGGGGTGAGTGCCGGCGACGAGGTGGTGCTCTATGGCGTCCAGGGGGAGGGGCGTATCACCATCGAGGAACTGGAGGCTCTCAACGACGCCCTGCTGGCGGATGTGTATACCGTCTGGGGCAACTCCAATCCCAAGGTGCTCAGGCCCGACGACGCCGAACCGCAGTAAGCCGATGCCTCACCATCGACCGGACGCCGCCCCCAGGGGCGGCGTCCGGCATTCGGGGTGGGTGAAAAGGTGAAAAGGAGGCCTGACGAGAAGCCCTAGTGACCCAGCATCCAGGGCCGGCCGTGTCCGGCTCGGGGGCGAGCGTCCCGTTCTCCGGGGGGCTGGGCACAGGCGTGACGCTGCCTGGGTTCGTGGGCGCTACGCTCGTTGGTGGCATGAGCCCGGCGCCGGGCATCAGTCAGTATGGCCAGGCGCGGCGCGCTGAGGCGCCGAGGCGCGGGATCGCCACAGCCGGGGCAGGGCCTCGCTGCCCCGCGCTCGTTCAAGGGCAGCAGGGCATCGAAGCTCCCGCAGCGAGGGCAGTCGAATTCATAGATGGGCATGGCGCTATCCTCTCCAGGGGGCCTTGGGGAGGTCGCCGGCCTGGATGCTCGGGTGGGGGCCCGAGGCCTGGGGCTGGATATCGAAGTCGAAGATCTCCGTGGGCAGCCAGAGCGTCGCGCACACATTGGGGATATCGACGATGCCACTGATATGCCCCTGCACCGGGGCCGTACCCAGGAGGGCGTAGGCCTGGGCGCCGCTATAGCCGAAGGTCTTGAGGTACTCGATGGCGTTGAGGCAGGCCTGCCGGTAGGCCACATGGGCGTCCAGGTAGTGCTGTTTGCCGCTTTCATCCACCGAGATGCCCTCGAAGATCAGATGGTTCTGATACTTTGGCTGCATCACGCTGGGCTGGAAGATCGGATTCTTGACCGCATAGCGGCGCATGCCGTCCTTGATCAGCTGGACCCTCAGGTGGATCCAGCCGGCCATCTCGATGGCCCCACAGAAGGTGATTTCGCCATCCCCCTGGGAAAAGTGCAGGTCGCCCACCGAGAGGCCACCCTCCTTCACGTAGACCGGGAAGAAGACCCGGGACCCCTTGGTGAGATCCTTGATATCGCAGTTCCCGCCATGCTCCCGGGGCGGTACCGTGCGTGCGCCCTCGGCGGCCGCCTGGGTAGCGCTTGCCTTGTCCATCCGCCCCATATGGGCGGTATCCGCATAGGGTGGATTGGCCAGCGGCGGGACGCGCTGCGGGTCGGTATCGATCAGCGCCTGTTCGCGGCGGTTCCACTCGTCGAGCAGCTCCCGGGACGGCAGGCAGCCGATCAGGCCCGGGTGCATCAGGCCGGTGAACTCGACGCCTGGCAGGTGGCGGGAGCGGGTGGTGATGCCGTGGAAGTCCCAGATCGACTTGCGCGCCTCGGGGTAGTGCTCGGTGAGGAAGCCGCCGCCGTTTTCCCGGGCGAAGATGCCGTTGAACCCCCAGGTCTGCTCGGGGAAGGCGCCGATATCGAGGATTTCCACCACCAGCAGGTCCCCGGGCTCGGCTCCCTTGACCCCAATCGGACCGCTAAGGTAGTGCACCTGACTCAGGTCGGCATCGCGGATGTCCTCGGCACGATCGCTGTTGCTTACCTGGCCCCCGGTCCAGTCCATGCACTCGACGATAAAGTCATCGCCGGGATTGACCCTTGCCACCATGGGGATATCCGGGTGCCAGCGGTTGTGGATGGTGTCATGCTCGGCGGGAGACTTGCTGAGATCGATACGAATCAGGGTGTCGGTCATGGCTGATGTCGCTCCATTGACATGGGGGATTATGCTTATGTGCAGCCATTCTTAAGTTAGTAGAAAAACATTTAAGCGCCAGGGCATCGCGGCAAGAGAGGTACGAGCCACCGAGGTGGCCCGATAAAGGGGGGGGGTGAGGCTAGAAGCGCAGGGTGGCGCCGCGCACCGGGGTCAGGCGGCCATGGTCGACGATGGGGCCGGTGGGTTGGCCCTGGGGGGCGCCCCCCGCGGGCTCGATGCTGACCGCCAGGTCCGCCTGCAGCAACAGGGCGCGCAGTTCGGGACCGGGGGCCAGGCGTTCGCGGCCCTGGCTGGGCAGCAGGCCCAGGGAGACCGGGGTGCCGTCGTCGATCAGCCACAGCTCGCCGGTCTGGGCCTCGCCCACCTGGGTGGGTTGCACCGCCTGGACCAGCAGTTCGCCGGCCTCGGTGGCACTGATGATCCAGCCGGGGGTGCGCTGTTCGTCGAGGACCACGAAGACCGCCTGCTCGTCGGCGGGCAGGACGGGCTCGGCCTGCTGCCACAACAGGCCCAGGGCGATGGCCAGGACGGCCACCCCCGCGGTCATGGCCTGCCAGGCCCCCAGGCGCCGCCACCAGGGCGTCGCGGCCAGGCCCGTGGCGGCGGTGATGCGGCGCCATACCTCGGCGGGGGGCGTGCGTGGGTCGAGGCGCTCGTTGAATAGCTGCAGGTGCTCCCGCCAGCGGGCCACGTCGTTCTGCAGATCATGGCTTACCGCCAGCAGGGCCTCGAAGCGCGCCTTCTGGTCGGTATCCAGCACGCCCAGCACATATTCGCCGGCGGCAAGGTGGCGCTCCTGCGGATCGCTCAGGTCCCATGACTCAGGCATGCCTTTAACCTCTCCAGTCCACGTCGAATCCAGCTCTTGATGCTGCCCAGGGGTTGCGCCAGGGCCTCGGCGAGCTCGCGATGGGTCAGCCCCTGGTAATAGGCCATTTCCATGGCCTGGCGCTGGGTCCCGGTGAGCGTATCGAGGCAATCCCGCAGCTCATGCTGCAGCTGTGCCTGCATGTTGCGTGTCTCCGGGTCGTCATCGCCACTCAGGCCGTCCAGCAGGGCGTCCCCTTCGGTGCTGTCCTGGGGCTTCTGGCGGCGTAGCCAGTCGATGCCGATATTGCGCGCCAGGGTGGCCAGCCAGGTCATCGGCCTGGCGCGGCTCGGATCGTACTGTCCGGCGGCATGCCAGAGGCGCACATAGACGTGCTGCAGGCAGTCCTGGGCGGCGCTCTCGTCTCTAACGATACGCAGCAGGATGGCATACAGATGCGAACTGCTGGCTCGATAGAGACGCTCGAAGGCGAGGGCATCGCCCCGGGCGCAGGCGGCGAGCTGATCGATCAGGTATTGCTGGGAGGCGTCGGGCATGGGCGTCCTTGCGAATCCAAGCGTATCAAGCGCCAGTCTTGGGTAGGCAGTCGCTAATGTAAAGCGGCCGGGATCAACGCGATCGAAGGAGTTGCATCCAGTCGGCGCGGCGCTGCGTACCTCTCGATGACACCCCGCTGCGGGGTGACCTCGATTCGCCAGACAGGAGAGTACGCCATGACACTCAAGCTTCTTACCGCCGGCTGCTGCGCCGCCGCCCTGAGCCTCGGCATGGCCCAGGCCGATCATGGTCCCACCGAGGTCGGTGGGGCCGCCATGCTGCCGGAGCGCAATATCATCCAGAATGCCGTCAATTCCGGCGACCACGAGACCCTGGTGGCGGCGGTGCAGGCCGCCGGCCTGGCCGAGGTGCTGCAGGGGGAGGGGCCCTTCACCGTCTTCGCGCCGGTGGATGCGGCCTTCCAGCGGCTGCCCGAGGGCACGGTGGAGACCCTGCTGCGGCCGGAGAATCAGGAGCAGTTGCAGACCGTGCTGACCTACCATGTGGTGCCCGGCAACCTGACCCGGGACGACCTCTGGGAGGCGGTGATGGCCCGCGATGGGGCGGCCAGCTTCGCCACCGTTCAGGGCGAGTGGCTCACCGTGATGCGCAACGGCAATAACCTCAAGGTCATGGATCGCAATGGCAACTCGGCCAATCTCAGCGTGGTGGACGTGGCCCAGGCCAACGGGGTGATCCATGTGGTCGACCGGGTGCTGATGCCGTAAGGGCATCGCCGCAAGGCCACCCTCGGCAAGCGCTGCCCGACAGCGCCCCGCGACGCCGCCGCCGGCCTAGCCGGCGGCGGCGTCGTGTTCCACGCCGCGTCCCTTGAGCTCGCTCCAGGCGGCATAGGTGCTGAGGAAGACTCGGCCGCCCAGGTCGTCGAGGAAGTCGCTGTGCTTTAGGCGATCCATCACCGGCCCCTTGACCTCGGCCAGGTGCAGGGTGACCTCCGCCTCCTTGAGGCGGGCATTGATGGCATCCAGGCTCTCCAGGGCCGAGGCGTCGATCAGGTTGACCGCCGAGCAGATCAGTACCACATGCTCGAGCCCCGGGCGCGCCGCCACCAGTTCCAGCACGGTGTCCTCCAGGTAGCGGGCATTGGCGAAATAGAGGCTCTCGTCGACCCGCAGGAAGGCCACATGGCCGAGGGTCTCCACCTCGTGACGCTCGGGATTGCGGAAGTGCTCGGTGCCGGGGACGAGGCCCACCAGGGCGCAGTGGGGGCGGCTGGTGCGATAGAGGAAGAGGCCGATGGAGAGCGTCACCCCGGCGAGGATGCCCAGTTCCACGCCCTCCGTCAGGGTCAGCAGGATGGTCACCGCCATGGCGGCGAAGTCGCTGCGGGAGTAGCGCCAGGTCTGGCGCAACATCGGGATGTCCACCAGGGTGAGGATGGCCACGGTGATGGTGGCGGCCAGGGTGGCGATGGGCAGGTAATAGAGCCAGGGGGTCAGGGCCAGGGTCACCAGGCCGATGCCGAGGGCGGCGAAGACCCCCGCCATGGGCGTGCGGGCCCCGGCATCATAGTTGATCACGGTGCGCGACAGCCCGCCGGTCACCGGCATGCCGGCGGAGAAGGCGGCGGTCAGGTTGGCGCCGCCCAGGCCCAGCAACTCCTGATTGGGGGAGAGGCGTTCGCGACGCCTGGCGGCGAGCATTTGGGCCATGGAGACCGACTCCACGAAGCCCACCACGCTGATCAACAGGGCCGGCATCAGCAGGGCCCGCCACAGGGTGCTGTCGAAGCCGGGCAGGGTCAGCGGCGGCAGCCCCCGGGGAATCTCGCCGATCACCGCGACGCCGGCCCGGTCCAGGCCGAGGCGCCAGGTCACCAGGGTGGTGACCACCACCGCCAGCACCGGCCCGCTGCGGGTCAGCAGCCCCGCCAGGTTGGCGGGCAGGCCGAGGCGCCGGAGGCTCGCCTGACCATATCGACGTACCGCCACCAGGAAGGCCAGGCTGCCGCCGCCGATGGCCAGGGTCGGCCAGTGGAGCCGGTCGAGGTTGGCGGCCAGGCTCAGCAACTGTTCGAGCAGGGTATAGCCGTCCCCCGGGATGCCCAGCAGGTGGCCCGCCTGGCCGGCGGCGATCAGCAGGCCCGAGGCGGTCAAAAATCCCGAGATCACCGGGTGGCTAAGGAAGTTGGCCAGGAAGCCCAGCCGCGCCAGGCCCATGATCACCAGCATCAGCCCCGAGAGCAGCGACAGCACCAGGGCCGCCTGCAGGTACTCCGGGGTGCCCGGGGTGGCCACCCCGGCCAGGGCGGCGCCGGTCATCAGGGCGACGATGGCCACCGGACCCACCGCCAGGGTGCGGCTGGTGCCCAGCAGGGTATAGGCCAGCAGCGGCAGGATGCTGGCGTAGAGGCCCACCACCGCCGGCAGGCCGGCGAGGAGCGCATAGGCCAGCGACTGGGGAATCACCATGATGGTAACGATGATTCCGGCCAGCAGGTCCGCGGCGCAGAGGCGCCGAGTGTAGTGGGGCAACCAGGTGAGGATCGGCAGGTAGCGCTTGAGCATCCGGTCTCGTCTTGGGGGAAAGCGGTCCTACAGCCTAAACGAAAAGTGGGCGCGGCGAGAGGGGCGTGTGGCACCAGGTGAAACCCGCGGCACAAACTCCTGGATATCGGTCATATCGCCGGGGGCTTGAGTACGCCCTGGGTCGTGCCGCCAAAGTCCCACTTTCGTCCCGCTCGCCCCCGGGTATGCTGGCGACAGATCAACAAGAACGGGGATAGCGCATGCTGATGATCGGACTGGCCCTGGCCGCGGGGGGGCGCGCCGAGCCCGCGTCACCGCTGGTCGCCGTTGAGGCGCTGAGGTAGCATCGACTGGCTGGACTCACCTACAAGGAAGCCCCAATGAAGCCCGAAACGCTGGCCCTCCATCATGCCTATGCCCCGGATAACCAGAAGTCCGTGGCGGTGCCGATCCACCAGACCACCTCCTTCGCCTTCGATAGCGCCCAGCATGCGGCGGATCTCTTCGATCTCAAGGAAGAGGGCAATATCTACTCGCGGATCATGAACCCCACCTGCGCCGTGCTGGAGCAGCGCATCGCCGCCCTGGAGGGCGGGATCGCCGGCCTGGCCGTGGCCTCGGGGATGGCCGCCATCACCTATACCATCCAGACCCTGGCCGAGGCGGGAGACAATATCGTCTCCATCAGCGAGCTGTATGGCGGCACCTACAACCTCTTCGCCCATACCCTGCCGCGCCAGGGCATCGAGGTGCGTTTCGTCGACAAGGATGACCTGGCGGGCATCGCCCAGCGTATCGATGGTCATACCAAGGCGCTCTACTGCGAGAGCATCGGCAACCCCTCGGGCAGCGTGGTCGATATGGCGGCCCTGGCCGAGCTGGCCCATGAGCATGGCATCCCGCTGGTCGTCGACAATACCGTGGCCACGCCCTTCCTGTGTCGGCCCATCGAGCACGGTGCCGATATCGTGATTCACTCGGCGACCAAGTACATCGGCGGCCACGGCACCACCGTGGGTGGGGTGATCGTCGATTCTGGCAAGTTCCCCTGGGCCGAGCATGCCGAGCGCTTCCCGCTGCTCAACGAGCCGGATGTCTCCTACCACGGCATCAGCTATACCCGGGACGTGGGCGAGGCGGCCTTTATCGCCCGGGCCCGGGTGGTGCCGCTACGCAACATGGGGGCGGCCCTGTCGGCCCAGGCGGCCTGGAACCTGCTGCAGGGGCTGGAGACCCTGGCCCTGCGCATCGAGCGGGTCTGCGCCAATGCCCAGCGGGTCGCCGAGTACCTGGCGGGGCATGAGGCGGTGACCTGGGTGCAGTTCGCCGGCCTGCCCGGCCACAAGGATCACGCCCTGGCCGAGCGCTATATGCAGGGACGCGCCTCGGGCATCCTCAGCTTCGGCATCCGCGGCGGCCGGGAGGCCGGGGTGCGCTTCTATGATGCCCTGGGCCTGATCCTGCGCCTGGTCAATATCGGCGATGCCAAGAGCTGTGCCTCGATTCCCGCCGCCACCACCCATCGCCAGCTCAACGACGAGGAGCTCGCCAGCGCCGGAGTCAGTGCCGATATGGTGCGCTTGTCGATCGGCATCGAGCACGTGGATGACCTGATCGCCGACCTGGATCAGGCCCTGGCCGCCAGCCAGGCCTGAGGCGACGGGCTCGCCGGCCTGGCGTGAGCCCCGGCGAGGGCCTGCGGTCACCCGGCTGTCGTCATCCGCGTTGATGTGTCAGGGTTGACGGCATCCCGGTCGGCGGGTGTCATACTCCCTCGATGCCCGGGGATCCGATCATGACGTCGCGCTACCGCCGAACTCTCACACTGCTCGCCTGTTTCGCCGCCCCATTGTCGGGGTGGGGGGCTGTGGGCGAGGCGCGTGGGGCGGGCGCACCCGCCCCCGAGCCGCTCCAGGTCCTCGCCTCCTACCATCGTGGCAACCCCTGGAACGATGAACTGGTGCGGCGGCTCGGCGAGGCCTCCGAACGGCTCGGCCTGCCCCTGGAGGTGGACTACCTGGATGCCCGGCGGCTCCCCGAGGCCCAGGCCTTCCAACTGCAACTGAGTCGCCTCGTCGGGCGCCGGGCGGTCACTCCCGGCGATCGCCTGCTGCTGCTCGATGATGCGGCCCTGCGTTTCTATCTGGCCCATGCCGAGGCCCTGGGCGAGCCGCAACGCGTGCTGGCCCTGGGCATCAACGAGCCCGCGCTGCGGCGGCGCGCCATGGCGCGGGGCGTCCGCCTGGTGGCGTATCGCCCCGTCGCCGAGGACTCGCTGCGCTTTCTCGTCGAGCTCTTCGGCCCCTCTCTGCCGCTGCTGGTGCTGGGCGATGACACCGAGGTGGGGAGCGCACTCACCCGAGACTTCCTGGAGGCCTTGGCGGCGGTGGATGGGGCCACGGCGGTGGAGGTGCTCTGGCAGTGGGACCCGGCACGGGTGCGCGAGGCCCTGGCGCGGGCCCCCGCGGGGACTCGCGTCTACCTGGTGGAGGGGCAGACCACCGGCGCCGGGGACCTGAGCCGCGAGGCGCGCAGCTGGCTGCCGGCGCTGGAGGCGGCCGGGGTGCCGGTCTTCTGCCACCTTCCCTATCAGGTGGACCTGGGCTGCGCCGGCGGTGCCATCCTCGATACCCGTCGCCTGACGCAGTTGGCCGTGGAGAGCCTGGTGGGAAACGCCTTCGAGTGGCTACCAGGGTCGCTCGAAGTGGAAACGACTCGCCTCCAGCTGCATGCCAGCTTCCATCCGCGGCTCTCGGCGGCGAACCGTGAGCGGGTGGACACCTGGCTGGCGGTGGATGAGACCCTGGGCAGCCTCGATACCCAGCGGCGCTGGATCCTCGTCGGGTGGGGAGGCGTGGGGCTGCTGGGCGTGGGTCTGACGCTGCTGGCGGCCTCCCGCTGGCGGATGCGTCGGCGGCTGCTGGTCGATGCCACCACCGGCCTGCCCAGCCGTCAGGCCCTGGAAAACGCCTTCGTCAACGACGCGCCGGAGCAGGATGGCTGGTTGTTCACGCTCTTCTGCCCCGGGCTGCGGGGGTTTCGTCAGCGCCTCGGTAGCGAGGCGGCCCTGGGCGTCTACCGCGAGCAGCTGCGGCTGCTGCGCCGCCTGTTGCCATCGGGCTGGCGCCTGTATGCCGGCAGCGAATTCACCCTGCTCGGCCGCATCCCCCCGGGCCACGCCGCCCGGGCGGAGAGCGACTTCGATGCCCTGCTGGCGCGATTCGAGACGGCCCGGGAGGAGGGCGGCGGGCCGCGCCTGGCCTGGTACGCCAGCCTGTTGCCGCTGGCCGGCCACCGGGCCGGCCTGGCCCAGTGCTGGGCGGCCCTGGACGATGGCCTGCTGCGCCTGGAGCGCCAGGGCTGGCGTCAGCCGGTGATTCGGGTCTCGCCGATGCCCCGGGGCCTGGCCACCCGCTTCCGGCGCCTGGCCGACGACCTGGAAGCCTTGATCGAGGCGCCGGAGCGCCAGTGGCGGCTGATGATCCAGCCTCGGATGGGCCCCGCGGATGGGCGCCTGCTGGGGGGCGAGATGCTGCTGCGCTGGGATCACCCGTCCCTCGGCGAGATCCCGCCGGGGGAGTTCCTGCCGATCGTCGAGGTGCTGGGCCTGATGGCCCGGCTGGATGCCTGGGTCATGACGCGGAGCCTGGCGTGGTTCGCCGGCCCCCGGCCCGGGGCGGTACTGCCGACCCTGGCCATCAACGTCAATCTGGCCAGCCTGGAGGGCCCGGGCTTTATCGAGGCCCTGGACGAGCAATTGCGCCGCCATGGCCTGGATCCGCGGCGCCTGGAGCTCGAGATCACCGAGCATGCCGACTTCAGTGACCCCGATCGGGTGGCCCGGACCCTGGAGGCCCTCGAACGGCTGGGCGTGCGCCTGTCCCTGGACGATTTCGGCACCGGCCGCACCGCCTTCCAGCTGTTGCAACGATTACCGCTGAGCACGGTCAAGCTGGATCGCGAGCTGTTGTACGCCGCCGGCAGTGAGCCACGAGCCCGGGAGGCCTATGTCGCCCTGGTGCGCTTCTGCGAGCAACTGGGCCTGGACACGGTGGCGGAAGGGGTCGAAGACGGCGAGCAGGCCGAGTGGCTCAGCGAGCTGGGCGTCACCGAGGTGCAGGGCTTCTTCTACGCCCGACCGATGGCCCTGGATGCCCTGCTGGTCGCTTATGCCCCTTCCTCCAATATGGCGCCCTAAGCCGCGGGCCGGGCTGGGCGGCGATAAGCCTGCCAGACGGCGAAGGTGTTGGAGTGAGGGCGCTCAGGCCTCGAGGTGGGCCTGGCGGCGGTGAGCCTGCCAGGCGGCGAAGGTGTTGGAGTGAGTGCGCTCAGGCCTCGAGGTGGGCCTGGCGGCGATGGGCCTGCCAGGCGGCGAAGGAGTAGAGCGCCAGTCCCAGCCAGATCAGCACGAAGGTGCCCAGCTGCACCGTCGACAGGGGCTCGCGGAACACCAGCAGGGCGATGGCGAACTGCACGCTGGGGTTGAGGTACATCAGGAAGCCCAGGGTGGCCAGGCGCAGGCGCCGGGCGGCGCCGGCGAAGGCCAGCAGGGGCAGGGCGGTGATCACCCCGCTGGCGACCAGCAGGGCGCTGACTTCGGCGCCCTCGCCGAAGTGGGACGCGCCCACGGCGCTTAGCCAGGCCAGGGCCAGCAGCCCCAGGGGCAAGAGCAACAGGGTCTCGACGAAGAGCCCGGAGAGGCCATCCAGGGGCACCTGCTTGCGCAGGAGTCCATAGGTGCCGAAAGTCAGCGCCAGGGTCAGGCTGATCCAGGGCAGCTCGCCCAGCAGCAGCAACTGCAGGGCGATGGCCGCCACCGCCAGGGCCACCGCGGCGCCCTGCAGGCGCGACATCGATTCCCGCAATACCAGCAGGCCCAGGGCCACATTGACCAGCGGCGTCATAAAGTAGCCGAGGCTCGCCTGGAGCACCTGGCGGCTCTCCACCGCATAGATATAGAGCCCCCAGTTGATGCCGATCAGCACGGCGCAGCCCAGCACGCGCCCCAGTCGCCGTGGTTCGGCCAGGGCCGCGCGGATCGGTGCCCAGCGTCCCAGCAGGCTGACCAGCCCGATCAGGAAGAAGCACGACCAGAGCACCCGGTGAATCAGGATCTCCCAGGCCGGCACCCCCTCGAAGAGGGCGAAGAAG
Source organism: Halomonas sp. NCCP-2165 (assembly GCF_023708045.1). Lineage (NCBI taxonomy): Bacteria > Pseudomonadati > Pseudomonadota > Gammaproteobacteria > Oceanospirillales > Halomonadaceae > Halomonas > Halomonas sp. NCCP-2165. The sequence goes on along the minus strand of NZ_BRCY01000002.1, from coordinate 80,402 downwards.
AGCGGGAAGCAGCCCCACATCAGGTATGCGGCCAGGCCGAAGCCGACCCCGCTGCGGGCCTCTCGGGCCTGGCGCTGCTGTTCCATCCGCTGCTCCACTTCCTGGCTCATGGTTATCTCGCTATCGAAAACCTCAATCTACCATAGTCGATGCTGGGCGTCGGCGATTTCAGCGGGTAGCCTAGTCGCTATCGCGACCAATCGAGGAACCAAGCGTGAGCGAGCTACGTGTGACCCTGGTGCAGTGCGATCTGCGCTGGGAGGATCCGGCGGAGAACTGCCGCCGACTGGAGGAGGCCCTGGGCGAACTGGGGAGCGAGCAGACCGACCTGATCGTGCTGCCGGAGATGTTCGCCACCGGCTTTACCATGAACTCCCGGGCCATGGCCGAGCCCATGGCCGAGAGCCGCACCCTGGCCTGGCTACGGGCCCAGGCGCGTCGGCGCGGCTGCGTGATCACCGGCAGCGTGGCCATCGTCGAGGGCGGCGAGTACTACAATCGCCTGCTCTGGGTGACTCCCGACGGCGGGGTCACCCGCTACGACAAGCGGCACCTCTTCCGCATGGCCGGCGAGCACGAGCGTTACGGCATGGGTGACGAGCGGGTGATCGTCGAGCTCAAGGGCTTTCGGCTGCTGCTCAGCGTCTGCTATGACCTGCGCTTCCCGGTCTGGCTGCGCCAGCGGCCCACCGAGGACGCGCACTTCGAGTATGACGCCCTGCTCTGCGTGGCCAACTGGCCGGCGCCGCGGCGCCACCCCTGGCGGACGTTGCTCCAGGCCCGGGCCATCGAGAACCTCTGCTACGTGATCGGCGTCAATCGGGTCGGCGAGGATGCCAAGGGGCTGGCCTATGCCGGCGACTCCCTGCTGGTCGACTTCAAGGGCGAGGCGCTGATCGACCGCCCTCGAGATGAGGCCTTTATCGCCACCGGTACCCTCTGCCGGGAGGCCCTGCGCGAGTTCCGCGACAAGTTTCCCGCCTGGCAGGACGCCGACGACTTCACCCTCTCCCTGGAGGCGCCACGCTGATGCGTCTGGATCGTTTTCTCTGCGAAACCACCGAACTGACCCGCAGCCTGGCCAAGCGCGCCCTCAAGCGCGGCGAGGTCAGCGTCAATGGCGAGGTGGTGCGTGGCGCCGCCACCCAGCTCGACGCGGCGGACAAGGTCAGTTGGCTGGGCCAGTCGCTGGCCCTGGTGGGGCTGCGCTACGTGATGCTCAACAAGCCCGCCGGGGTGGAGTGCAGCGCCCGGCGCGGCCTCTATCCGCTGGTCACCGAGCTGATCGAGCTGCCCAAGGCGGAGCGATTGCAGCCGGTGGGGCGCCTGGACGTGGACACCACCGGGCTGGTCCTGCTCAGCGACGACGGCCAGTGGCAGCACCGGGTGACCTCGCCGGCCAGGCGCTGCGGCAAGGTCTATCGGGTCAGCCTGGCCGAGCCGCTGGAGGGCGAGGCCCTGGCGGCGGTGGTCGAGCGCTTCGCCGAGGGGGTGCTGCTCGACGGCGAGGAGAAGCCCACCCGGCCCGCCGAGCTGAGGATGCGCGAGCCCCGGGTCGCCGAGCTGACCCTCTACGAGGGCAAGTACCACCAGGTCAAGCGCATGTTCGCCGCCGTGGGCAACCATGTGGAGGCGTTGCATCGCGAGGCGATCGGCGAGCTGAGCCTCGACGGCCTGGCCCCCGGCGAGTGGCGGGAGCTCAGCGAGGCCGAGGTGGCGCTCTTCTAGGCGCCTGGCAACGCCTTCATTGTGGTGCCCCCGCGCTGCCGCGGGAGACCATATCCCGGCGGGTCGGGCCGGTTTATACCGTTATCTTGTTTGTCGATGCCGGGGTGTCATGGCCTCGGCGCCTGCTCGCCGCGCATCGCAGCCACGGGGGCATCGCGGCGAGAGGAGTGGCATCCATCGAGGCCGCCGCCGCCGGGCCGTTCCTGGCATATCACCCGGGCTGGCCTCAGGAAGCGAGGCCGGCGGCCTCCACCAGGGCTCGGGTGTAGTCGCTCGCCGGGGCCCCGAGCACCGTCTCGCAGTCGCCGGCCTCCACCACCCGGCCCTCCTTGAGCACCATCACCCGATGGGCCATGGCCCGGACCACCGCCAGGTCGTGGCTGATAAAGAGGTAGCTGAGCCCGCGCCGCGCCTGGAGGTCGCGGAGCAGCTCGACCAGTTGCTTCTGCACGGCGCGATCCAGCGCCGAGGTGGGCTCGTCCAGCACCAGCAGCTCAGGCTCCAGGATCAGCGCTCGGGCGACGCTGATGCGCTGGCGCTGGCCGCCGGAGAACTCGTGGGGGTAGCGGGCGGCGCAGTCGGCGGGCAGGCCCACCTCGGCCAGCGCGGCGGCGACCCGGTCCGCTACTTCGGGCGCGCCGAGTTCCGGATGGTGAAAGCGCAGCCCCTCGCTGACGATCTCCGCCACCGGCAGTCGCGGCGAGAGGGAGCCATAGGGGTCCTGGAAGACCACCTGGAAGCGCCGCCGCTGGCGGCGCAGGGCGTCGCCGCTCAGGCGATCGAGACGCTCGCCGGCGAAGTCGATCTCGCCGGAGCTCGCGGTCAGGCGCAGCAGTGCCAGGGCCAGGGTGGTCTTGCCGGAGCCGGATTCGCCGACGATGCCCAGGGTCTCGCCGCGGCCCAGGGTCAGGTCCAGGGGCTTGACCGCCTCGAAGGGCGGCGGACGGCGACTGAAGAGGCGCTTGGGGCGCTGAAAGCCGACCGAGAGCGCCCGGGCGCTAAGCAGGGCGGTGCCGGGGTCGAGCGGGGGGCCGGGGCGCCCCTGGGGCTCGGCGGCCAGCAACGCCCGGGTATAGTCGCTGCGCGGTGCGGTGAAGACGCGCTCCACCGGCCCCGACTCCTGCTCCCGGCCGCGGTAGAGCACGCAGACCCGGTCGGCATGGCGGCGTACCAGGTTGAGGTCGTGGCTGATCAACAGCATGGCCATGCCGTGACGGTCGCGGAGCTCCGCCAGCAGCGCCAGGATCTCGCGCTGGACGGTGACATCGAGGGCCGTGGTGGGCTCATCGGCGATCAGCAGCTCCGGCTCGTTGGCGATGGCCATGGCGATCATTACCCGCTGGCGCTGGCCGCCGGAGAGCTGATGGGGCCAGGCGTCGATCAGTCGCTCGGGGTCCGGCAGCCTGACCTGGGCGAGCAGCGCCAGGACGCGGCTGCGGGCGGCGGCCCCCGAGAGGCCCTGGTGCAGGCGCAGGCTCTCGCCGATCTGGCGACCGATGCGCTGCAGCGGGTTCAGCGAGGTCATCGGTTCCTGGAAGATTACCCCGACGCGGGCGCCACGCACTCCCTGCCATTGGCGGGGGGTGAGGCGCGAGAGGTCGGTGTCGCCGAGCCGGCGGCCGCCCTCGACCCGGGCGCTGTCGGGCAGCAGGCCCAGGGCGCCCAGCGCCGAGACCGACTTGCCGGAGCCGGACTCGCCCACCAGGGCCAGGGTCTCGCCGCGGCCCACGCCAAGGCTCAGCTGCTCCACCACCGGCTGGCCGTGGAAACGGACGCTCAGGTTGTCGAGGCGAAGGACGGCATCAGGCATGGTCGGCGCTCCGGGGCGTGTGACGGGGGTCGAAGGCGTCGCGCAGTCCCTCGCCGATAAATACCAGCAGCGAGAGCATCAGCGACAGGCTGACGAAGGCGGTGATGCCGAGCCAGGGCGCCTGGAGGTTGTTCTTGCCCTGGGCCACCAGCTCGCCCAGCGACGGCGACCCCGGGGGCAGGCCGAAGCCGAGGAAGTCCAGGGCGGTGAGGGTGGTGATGGCGCCGGTGAACAGGAAGGGCACGAAGGTCAGGGTGGCGACCATGGCGTTGGGCAGCACATGGCGCCACATCACCAGCCGCGAGGGCAGGCCCAGGGCCCGGGCGGCGCGCACGTACTCCAGGTTGCGGGCGCGCAAAAACTCGGCGCGTACCACGTCGACGATGCCCAGCCAGGAGAACAGCAGCATGATGCCCAGCAGCCACCAGATATTCGGCTCCACCAGGCTGGCCAGGATGATCAGCAGGAAGAGCATCGGCAGCCCCGACCAGATCTCGGTGAGGCGCTGGCCGAAGAGGTCCACCTTGCCGCCGAAGTAGCCCTGGAGGCCGCCGATCAGCACGCCCAGGGCCAGGGAGCCGGCGGTGAGCACCAGGGCGAAGGCCACCGAGAGGCGAAAGCCGTAGATCACCCGAGCCAGCACATCGCGGCCCTGGTCGTCGGTGCCCAGCCAGTGGCGGCCGTCCGGCGGCGCCGGGGAGGGGCGGCGCATCTGCATGTCGAGGGTCTGGTAGGCGAAGGGGATCGGCGGCCACAGGGCCCAGCCGTGGGCGTCGATCCGTTGCTGGATAAAGGGGTCATGGTAGTCGGTGCCGGTGGGCAGGAAGCCGCCGAACTCGGTCTCCGGATAGTCCACCAGCAGCGGCACATACCACTGGCCGTCGTAGCGCATCACCAGGGGCTTGTCGTTGGCGATCAGCTCGGCGGCCAGGCTGACCAGGAAGAGGCCGGTAAACAGCCACAGCGAGAACCAGGCGCGCCGGTTGCCGCGGAACACCGCCAGGCGGCGGCGGGCGATGGGCGAGAGGTCGAAGCGGGCCATCGGCTCAGGACTCCCTTGTCTCGAAGTCGATGCGCGGGTCTACCCACACATAGGTGAGGTCGGAGATCAGCTTGAGGATCAGGCCGATCAGGGTGTAGAGGAAGAGGGTGCCGAAGATCACCGGGTAGTCGCGCTGCATCACCGCCTCGAAGCCGAGCAGGCCGAGCCCCTCCAGGGAGAAGATCACCTCGATCAGCAGCGACCCGGTGAAGAAGATGCCCACCAGGGCCGCCGGCAGCCCGGCGATGATGATCAGCATGGCGTTGCGGAACACATGGCCGTAGAGCACTCGCCGGTCGCTGGCGCCCTTGGCCCGGGCGGTCAACACGTACTGCTTGTGGATCTCGTCGAGGAAGCTGTTCTTGGTGAGCATGGTCAGGGTGGCGAAGCTGCCGATGGTCAGGGCGGTGACCGGCAGCGCCAGGTGCCAGAAGTAGTCCTTGACCTTGCCCCAGGCGGAGAGCGCCTCGAAGTCCGGGGAGGTCAGGCCGCGCAGCGGGAAGAGGTCCCAGTAGCTGCCGCCGGCGAACAGCACGATCAGGAGTATCGCGAACAAAAAGCCGGGGATGGCGTAGCCGACGATCACCAGCGACGAGCTCCAGATATCGAAGCGCGAGCCGTGGCGCAGCGCCTTGCGGATGCCCAGGGGAATCGAGATCAGGTAGACCAGCAGGGTCGACCAGAGGCCGAGGGAGATCGATACCGGCAGGCGCTCGACGATCAGCTCGACCACCGGGCGATCGCGAAAGAAGCTCTCGCCGAAGTCGAGGCGCGCATAGTCGGCGAGCATCCCCAAAAAGCGCTCATGGGCGGGGCGATCGAAGCCGAACTGGGCCTCCAGCTGCTCGATGAACTGGGGATCGATGCCCCGAGCGCCCCGCGACTCGTTCTCGACCACCACCTCGCCGCCGCCCATGTCGAGGCGGGTGCTGGCCCCGGCATCCAGGCCCTCGAAGCGCGCCAGCAGCTGGTCGATGGGGCCGCCCGGGGCGGCCTGGACGATCACGAAATTGAGCAGCAGGATGCCCAGCAGGGTGGGGATCATCAGCAGCAGGCGGCGCAGGGTATAGCTGGCCATGGACGTGTCTCCTCGGGCTAGCGGCCGCGCTGGCGGCGGGTGATCTCGGCGGCTCGCTCGGGGTCGACCCACCAGGCGGCGAAGTCGTTGCCGTAGCGGGGGAAGGGCTGGGGATGGCCGAACTTGTCCCACAGCGCCAGGCGCGTCTCGCCGGAGTGGTAGTGGGGAATGATCGCGAAGCTCAGGCGCAGCACCCGGTCCAGGGCCCGGGTATGGGCGATCAGCGCCTCGCGGCTGTCGGCGCGGATCAGCCCCTCCACCAGGGCATCCACCGCCGGGTCGGCGAGCCCCATCAGGTTGCGCGCCAGGGGCGTCTCGGCGGCCTCGCTGGTCCAGTAGCTGCGTTGCTCGTTGCCCGGGTTGTTGGACTGGGGGAACTGGCTGGTGACCATGTCGAAGTCGAAGCCACGCAGCCGATTGAGGTACTGGTTGACGTCGACGATGCGGATGCGGGTCTCCACCCCCAGGCGCGCCATGTTGCGCAGCATCGGCTGGGCGACCCGCTCCATGCCGGTATCGAAGAGCAGCATCTCCAGGCGCAGCGGCTCGCCGCTCTCGCCATGGACCAGGCGCCGGTCCCGGTAGACATAGCCCGCCTCCAGCAGCAGGTCATGGGCCCGGCGCAGCCGCTCGCGCAGGTCCTCGGGCTCGGCCAGCGGCATGGGCTCGTCGAAGACCCGCGGGTCGAGGTGTTCGCGCCAGGGCTCGAGCAGGGCCAGCTCGGCCTCGGAGGGCAGGCCGCGGGCGGCCAGCTCGGAGTTCTGGAAGGCGCTCTGGGTGCGCGCATAGCTGTCGTAGAAGAGGTTGGCGTTGAGCCAGGGGAAATCGAAGGTCAGCGACAGCGCCTCGCGGACCCGCGGGTCCTGGAAGCGTGCCTGGCGCAGGTTGAAGACATAGCCCTGGAGGGTGGCGGGGGTGCCGTCGGGGATGGTCAGGCGCCGCACCGAGCCATCCTGGTAGGCGGGAAAGTCGTAGCCGGTGGCCCAGGTGGCGGCGCGGGCGTCGATGCGCAGGTCCAGCAGTCCCGCCTTGAAGGCCTCCATGGCGATGTCCCGGTCGCGGAAGTAGTCGTAGACCAGGCGCTCGATGTTGTGGCGCCCGCGGTTGACCGGCAGCGCCTCGCCCCAGTAGTCCGCCACCCGTTCGTAGACGATGCGCCGGCCCGGCTCGACCCGGGCGATGCGATAGGGACCGGAGCCGGGGTGGGCCTCGAGGCTCGGCGAGGCGAAGTCGCGGCTTGCCCAGTAGTGCCTGGGCAGGATCGGCAGGTCGCCGAGGATCAGCGGCAGCTCCCGGGAGGCGTTGTCGACGAAGGTGAAGCGCACCCGACGGGGGCCCAGCACCTCGACGCCGGTCACCTCGGCGTAGTAGCTGCGGTAGCTGGGAATGCCTTCCTCCATCAGCAGCTCGAAGCTGAAGGCCACGTCCTCGGCGGTGATCGGTTCGCCGTCGTGGAAGCGTGCCTCGGGGCGCAGCCGGTACTCGATCCAGCGCCGCTCGGGGTCGAGGACCAGGCGTTCGGCGATCAGGCCATAGACGCTGAAGGGCTCGTCGGGGTTGGCGGTGGTCAGGCTGTCATAGGTCTGGGAGAGGCCCGCCGCCGGGGTGCCGCGGAGGATAAAGGGGTTGGTGGAGTCGAAGCTGTCGCCCACCGCGGCGCGGGTCAGGCTGCCGCCCCGGGGCGCGTCGGGATTCACATAGGGGAAATGGGTGAAGTCCGCCGGCAGGGCCGGCGCCCCGTAGAGGGCCAGGCCATGCACCGGGGCGGGCGTCGGCGCCTGGGCCGCCAGGGGCAAAGACAACGTCAGGCACAACAGGGCGAGCAGCCCGGCACGCGGCATGGGTATCCCTAACATGATCACTCCCGGATAAACGACCGGGGCTAGTCTACCCGGAACCGCGGCCCGGGGTCAGGGGGGCAGGCCAATCGGGCCTCCACGCCGCGTTGCGCAGAACCCAAAAGAGCCCCGGCGAAATCGACGGGGCTCGTATGGTATCGGCGTCGCGCCCCGGTGCAGGCGCTGGACCGCGATTAGCTGCGGTTGGCGGCGAGCTGCTGGGTCGGCACGCGCAGGGTCTGGCCGATCTGCAGGGTGTCGTCGTCCAGGCCATTGCGCCGACGCAGTTGACTGACCGAGGTGGCGAAGCGGCTGGCGATGGCGGAGAGGTTGTCGCCGCGGCGCACCACGTACTGCTGCCAGCCACCGGCAGTGGCCAGGCTCGGGGCGCTCGGTGTCGAACGGGTCAGGCGTGCCACCAGGCGCTCGGCGTTGTCGCTGGGCACCAGCAGTACCGGGGTGTTGGCGGGATTGTGGCTGCCATCGAGGACCCCGGGGTTGAGGGCCGCCAGGGTCTCGTGGCTGACCCCGGCCAGGCGAGCGGCCTCGTTGAGTGCCAAGGGGCGGTCCACCGTCACCCTGGCGAAGGCGGGGGCGTCCTCGATCTCCGGCAGGGCCACGCCGTAACGTTCCGGCTCGTTGATGATGGCGGCGATGGCCAGCAGCTTGGGCACATAGTTCATGGTCTCGCGGGGCAGATTCAGCGCCCAGTAGTCGCTGTCCGCCCCGGCGGCGCGGCGGGCCCGATTGACGGTGCCGGCGCCGGCATTGTAGGCGGCCAGCGAGAGCAGCAGATCGCCCTCGTACCAGCGTTCGGCCTGCTGCTCGATATAGTCCAGGGCCGCGCGGGTCGAGGCCACCACATCGAGGCGACCATCGTAGTGACGGTTACGGCGCAGTCCCAGGGAGTCCCCGGTGCGCGGCATGAACTGCCAGAGCCCCCGGGCACCGCGGTGGCTGCCGGCGGTGGGATCGAAGGAGCTCTCCACGAAGGGCAGCAGGGCGATCTCGGCGGGCAGGTCACGATCCTGCAGCCGATCGAGGATCCAGCTCATCCAGGGGCGGGCTCGCTCGGTGATCTCCTCGATATTGTGGGGGCTGGCGCTGTAGTGGTCGATCCACTCCTGCACCCGGGGGTGGTCGATCTTCTCCTGCCAGGCCAGTTGGCCACGCAGACGCGACCAGACGTCGCTGGGCTGGGGTTCCAGGGCCAGGGCGTCCCAGAAGTGGCCGCCGTCCAGCGGGGTAGCGTCGTGCGGCGTCGCCGACAGGCGCGGGTTACCGCTCTGGGCGCCGGCGGCGGCCAGCGACAGGCCGAGCAGGGTCACCGCCAGGCCAAGGACCAGGCGGCGGTGGGTACGGTAGGTCATCTAGGCGTGTCCTCGTGGGCGCGATGGCAGAGGGCGTCCATGGGCATCGTCAGAAGCGATCCTTCCAGGATCGCAGGGTGGTAAAGGTCGTCAGTGGATCGCTCGCTTCGCCTTGGGCCGCAGCTTGGCGCTGCACAGCCGGGTCGGCACCGCGCAGAAAGGGGTTGATGCGCCGCTCCTGCTCCAGGGTGCTGGGCAGGGTGGGGCGATCCAGGGCCCGGGCCTGCTCGCACTGCGCCTGGTAGGCCTGCAGGTCGGCGTTGTCCGGGTCGGCGGCCAGGGCGAAGCGCAGGTTGGCCAGGGTGTATTCGTGGGCGGCGAACACCAGGGTCTCTCCCGGCAGGGCCGCCAGCCGCGTCAGGGAGTCGAACATCTGCTCGGGACGGCCCTCGAAGAGCCGGCCGCAGCCCGCCGAAAAGAGGGTGTCGCCGCAGAACAGCAGGGGGGGCACCCCCGGGGCGAAGAAGGCGATATGATCCAGGGTGTGCCCCGGCACCGCCATGACCTCGAAGCGACGCCCCAGCACCCGGCATTCGTCGCCGTCGCCGAGGCGCTCGTCGATGCCGGGGATGCGCGGGTTGTCCGGGCCATAGACCCGCGGCGAGTAGCGCGCGATCAGCTCCGCCAGGCCGCCGGTATGATCGGCGTGGTGGTGGGTGATCAGGATGGCATCGAGGCTCAGGCCGTCGCGCTCCAGGGCCTCGATGACCGGGGTAGCATCGCCGGGATCGACCACGGCGGCGCGGGAGGTCGAATCTTCCCGCAAAAGCCAGATATAGTTGTCATTGAAGGCAGGAATCGGTGTCACGCTCAACATGGCATCGCCTTCCTCACAGAGGCTAGGGGCACGCAGGCTCGTCCTGGTCGCGCCGGTCGGGGATCACGGTCTGTCTCGACTCGAATCTCGAGAGGCCAGTCCGCCCACCTGTCGATGGCCCACGGTGCTCGATGCCCATGCCGCTCGATGTCAGGCGCTTAACGTCAGGGATCTGGCCCACAAAATCGCACACTTTGGAGGCTTCGCCGCGCCGTGTCAAATTCGCAAAGGACGATCTCACTGCCGGAACGGGTGCGCGAGGGGCGTCGCTTCTGGGCCTCGAAGGCGGGTAGTGCCCTGTGGCGCGCCGAGCGAGCCTGCCTGGGGCCCGCCTGTGAGGCGCTGCATGGGGCCCATAGCCTGGAACTGAGCATGGCGCCCTCGCTGACCGATATGTGTCCGGTGCGCCATACCCTGCGCTGGTCGCCGACCCGGGAGCTCGCCGAGGGGCCCTCGACCCTGGTGTGCCAGCCGGACCACCTGCCGCTGCCCGATGGCTGCCTGCAACTGGTGGTGATCCATCATCTTCTGGAGGTGGTGGCGGACCCTCATCATCTGTTGCAGGAGGCCGCCCGGGTCACCGCCGATGGCGGTCGCCTGGTGTTGATCGGCTGGTTGCCCCTGGGGCCGGCGGGACTCTCGCGGCTGTGGACGCGACGCCGGCGCCAGCCGCCCTGGCGCGGGTCCTGGCGGGGGCCGGGACGGCTCAAGGACTGGCTGACATTTGTCGACTTCGAGACCGAGCGGATAGACTATTGCGGCTTTCATCTGCCGGGGACGGCGCCGCGCAATGCGAGCCTGGAGGCCCTGGGGCGGCGCCATAACCTGCCCCTGGGCGACAGCTTCATGATTCGCGCCCGGCGGCGTGCCATGCCGGCCCAGGTGCAGCGCCCGCGCTTCAGCCTGGATGCCGCCCTCGGCGGCCACTCCCTGGGTTCGGCCACCCGGCTGACCCGCCAATCCCGCAGCGACAGGAAGATCGAGGTTGACTGATTCCCCCCAGGCGAGCCCCGCCGTGACCATCTATACCGACGGCGCCTGCCGCGGCAACCCGGGCCCTGGCGGCTGGGGCGCCGTGCTCGAGAGCGGCCCCCACGAGAAGACCCTCAAGGGCTTCGAGGCCGAAACCACCAATAATCGCATGGAGCTGATGGCCGCCATCATGGCCCTGCGCGAGCTCAAGCGCCCCTGTCGCGTCGAGCTGTGGACCGACTCCCAGTACCTGCGCAAGGGGATCACCGAGTGGATCCACGGCTGGCAGAAGCGGGGCTGGAAGACCGCCGCCAAGCAGCCGGTCAAGAACGCCGAGCTATGGCGGGCGCTGCTGGCCGAGAGCGAACGCCACCAGGTGGCGTGGCACTGGGTCAAGGGGCATAGCGGCCACCCCGGCAACGAACGGGCCGACAGCCTGGCCAACGAAGCCATCGACGCGGCCCAGGCCGCCCATCAGGGAGACTAAGCATGCGTCAGATCGTGCTGGATACCGAGACCACCGGCATCGACCCCAAAGAGGGGCATCGGCTGATCGAGATCGGCTGCGTGGAGATGGTCAACCGCCGCTTCACCGGCCGCACCTACCACCAGTTCATCAACCCCGAGCGGGAGATCGAGGCCGAGGCCATCGAGGTCCACGGCATCACCAACGAACGGGTCGCCGACGAGCCGCGTTTCGCCGACGTCGCCGACGAGTTCTGGGAGTTTATCCGCGGCGCCGAGCTGGTGATCCATAACGCCGCCTTCGACGTGGGCTTTATCGACCACGAATTCGGCCTGCTCAATGCCCGGCGGGGGGAACCGCGGCTCGGCCCGGTGGCCGAGCACTGCGGCATCCTCGATACCCTGAAGATGGCCAGGGACAAGCACCCGGGGCAGCGCAACAACCTGGATGCCCTGTGCAAGCGCTACGACATCGACAATGGTCGCCGGGTGCTCCACGGCGCCCTGCTGGATGCGGAGATCCTCGCCGAGGTCTATCTGGCGATGACCGGTGGTCAGACCGCCCTGACGCTGGACGCCAGCGGCGAGGAGGAGGGCGGCGACGCCCAGGGGGGCACCACCGGCGGCATTCGTCGGCTCTCGTCGGCGCGTCCGCGGCTGGCGGTGGTGGCGCCCAGCGAGGCGGAACTCGCCGCGCATCGCAGCAAGCTGGAGGCGATCCGCCAGGCCGCCGGCGAGTGTGTCTGGGATCGGCTGGAGGGCGGCGATGTTTCGTCGTGATCGCCCGCAGGGGGCCACGGAAGGCTACCTGATCCGCCTGGCCCAGGGGCGCATCGCCCCGGGGGCCGAGGCGGGGATCCTGCAGCCGCCGGCGCCCTGGCCCGAGGGCGCCATGGCGCTCGGCCACTGGGAGGATATCCCGGTGGCCCTGTCCCTGGAGGACGAGCCGGGGGAGGCCTGGCTCGACGGGCGCGGCTGGTTGGGGCGGCTCCCCGAGTCGCACTTCGGCCTGCTCTCCACGGCCCTGCAGGTCGGCCATTGGTACCGCAACCACCGCTTCTGCGGGCGCTGCGGCAGCCGGGCCAGTGCCCTGGAGCACGAGTTTGCCATGGCCTGTCCGAGCTGCGGGCACCGCAACTACCCGCGCATCTCGCCCTGTATCATCACCCTGGTGACCCATGGCGAAGAACTGCTGCTGGCGCGTAGCCCGCGGTTTCCGCCGGGACGCTACTCGACCCTGGCGGGGTTTATCGAACCGGGAGAGGCGGCGGAGGAGGCGGTGCGTCGTGAGATCTTCGAGGAGGTGGGCCTGACGGTGGGACGGGTCGGCTACTTCAAGAGCCAGGCCTGGCCCTTTCCCCATGCGCTGATGCTGGGCTTCTTCGCCGAGGCGGCCAGCCGGCGGATTCGTATCGACGGCGAGGAGATCGTCGATGCGGCCTGGTTCACGCCGCGGCGGCTGCCTCAGCTGCCGCCGCTCTACTCGATTTCCCGCGCCTTGATCGAGACGCATCTCAAGGCGGTGGGAGGGCGGTAAACGGTGAACGCCCCTTGGCCACTCTAGCCGGGATGGCCTAGGGCTTAGCCCCTGGGAAAGAGGCTGGTCAGGCGGGTGGCCAGCATCACATTGCCGGTGGCCTTGAGCTTGCCGGTCATAAAGGCGCTCATGCCGTTGATCTCGCCGCTCATCACGCCCTTGAGGGTATCGGTGGAGAGGCTCAGGGTAACCGAGGGGTCGTCGTGATCGCCCTGCTGGATATCGAGCTCGCCGTCCTTGACCGCCAGGTAGTGGTTGTCGGTATCGGTAAAGTTGAACTGGAAGACGTCGTCCATGCCCTGGGCGGCAGCGGCATCGAAGCGGGAGTGAAGCTTGTCGAAGATCGGGTTGCTCATCGGGGATCCTGTCCGTGTCGGGGAGTCAAGGGAACTCGAGCATATTTAAAACAATCGTTTGAAGCAAGCGGTCTCGGAGCGATCGCCGGACGGAGGCGGATGCCGCCCGCCGCGGCGTCCGGGCGGGACGCTCAGGGAAGGAGGTGCGTGTGAGCGAGTGGTTGAGTGATCTGGGGGCCTTCGCGGTCCAGATGGCCCTGCTGGCCCTGGTGGTGGTGGTGACCCTGACGCTGGTGGCGAGACTGCGGGAGAACGGCGCGGAGCGTACCCGGCTGCGTATCGAGGAGCTCAATGGGCGCAGCCGGCGGCGGCGGCGGCTATTGCAACTGGCGGCCAGTGCCCCCGGCGAGCGTAAGGGGCTGCTCAAGCGGTTTCGCCGTGATGACAAGCGGCAGCGCCGCCAGGGCGAGGAGAGCGGCCAGCGCTGCTGGGTGCTGGATTTTCATGGCGACCTCAAGGCCTCGCGGACGGCCCGCTTCGGCGAGGAGATCTCGGCGCTGCTGGAGGTGGCCGAGCCCGACGATGAGGTGGTGATTCGCCTGGAGTCCGCCGGCGGCCTGGTCCATGCCTATGGCCTGGCGGCGGCTCAGCTCGACCGACTACGCGAGGCGGGACTCGCCACCCGGGTCTGCGTCGACAAGGTGGCGGCCAGCGGCGGTTACCTGATGGCCTGCTGCGCCCAGCATATCCAGGCCGCGCCCTTCGCGGTGCTGGGCTCCATCGGCGTGGTGGCGCAGGTGCCCAATGTGCATCGCCTGCTGAAGCGTCATGACGTGGACGTTGAGGTACTGACCGCGGGGCGTTACAAGCGCACCCTGACCGTGCTCGGCGAGAACAGCGAGGAGGGGCGCGAGAAGTTCGTCGAGGACCTGGAGCATACCCATGAGCTGTTCAAGGCCTTCGTCGCCGAACGCCGTCCGGCCCTGGATATCGAGGCGGTGGCCACCGGCGAGATCTGGTATGGCCGGGATGCCCTGGGGCGGGGGCTGATCGATGAGCTGGGGACCAGCGAGGCCTACCTGCAGCGTCGTCAGGAGACGGCACGGGTCTACCTGGTACGCCTGGAGAGCCAGAAACGCCTGGGCGAGCGCCTGGGAATGGCGGTCTCCCGAGGCGTGGAACGCGGCATCGAACGGACCCTGGAGGCGCTGGATGCCAGCCGCTGGCTCAAGCGCTGAAAGGGAATTAACCGCCGCTGGGCAGCGGACAGGGCCCCACGACCAGCGGCCTCATCACTCCAGGTAAAGCTCGGCGAGGGTCGCGACGATACGTTTTGCCTGATCCCCCTGCAGGGAGTAATAGATGGTCTGGGAGGCGCGGCGGGTACTGACCATGCCTTCCCGACGCAGGATCGCCAGGTGCTGGGAGAGCGCCGACTGACTGAGGCTCAGCTTGGCATTGAGCTCCGATACCGACAGCTCGACGCCGTCCAGCAGGCAGAGGATACGCAGACGGTTTTCATTGGCCATGGCCTTGAGCAACGCCGTGGCGCTCTCCAGGGTGGGGGCGCCGGCGGCCAGCAGGCGGGCGGCGGGTTGGGATGTGCTCATGGCGGTCTCCGGGTGAGGCGAGGACGCCAGGGCATCCCCGCGGTTTCGAGCCGTACTGGCGGTTCACCCTGCGCACTCGGGCGTGTCGAGTCGTGGGGCGTAGCGTCTCCCTGCGTGTCTTGTCAGTTTCTCATTTAGTTATCCCTCAATACTGATTTAGTGGATCAGCCAGCGGGATGCCACTTCTTTGTCACCAATAAGTTAACGCTGAGTCAATGTGTGTGTCCTGGATGGGAGTCATTCGGCTGGTTGTAGACAATTAGTCGAGTGGGGACGGAGAATTAGCCGATGGTCTCAGGGAAAAACGCCGTGAATTCGCTAGAGTGTCAACAATGGGCGGCGACGCCTTCGCCCCTTTCACTCAGTGAGTCATGAGATCCGCCATGAGCCATTACCAGACCAGCTATCGTCATGCCATCGAGCAGCCCGAGGCCTTCTGGGCCGAGCAGGCCAAGCGCCTTCCCTGGTTCACGCCGCCATCGACGATTCTCGAGTATGACGATCAGGGGCATGCCCGCTGGTTCGTGGATGGCGAGATGAACACCTGTTTCGCGGCCCTCGATCATCAGGTGGCCGAGGGGCGTGGCGAGCAGGCGGCCCTGCTGTGGGACTCCCCGGTCACCGGCGAGAAGCGGCGCCTGAGCTATCGCGAGCTGCGCGACCAGGTGGCGCGCTTCGCCGGGGCCCTGGCCGGCCTCGGCGTCACCAAGGGCGACCGGGTGGTGATCTATATGCCCATGGTGCCGGAGGCGCTGGTGGCCATGTATGCCTGCGCGCGCCTGGGGGCAGTGCACTCGGTGGTATTCGGCGGCTTCGCGCCCCATGAGCTGGCGGTGCGCATCGACGACGCCCAGCCCAAGGTGGTGGTGGCGGCGTCCTGCGGGATCGAGGTGGATCGCGTCATCGCCTACAAGCCGATTCTCGACGAGGCCCTGAGCCAGAGTCGGCATCGGCCTGACGCCTGCGTGGTGCTGCAACGCGAGCAGGGCCGGACCGAGCTGACGCCGCGGGATCATGACTGGCAGGCGCTGGTGGCCGAGGCGGCGCCGGCGGAATGCGTGCCGGTCAAGGCCACCGATCCACTGTATATCCTGTATACCTCCGGGACCACCGGCAAGCCCAAGGGGGTGGTGCGCGACCACGGCGGCCATGCGGTGGCGCTGCACTACTCCATGGAGGCGATCTATGGCATGCAGCCCGGCGAGGTGTTCTTTTCCGCCTCCGACGTGGGCTGGGTCGTCGGCCACTCCTATATCGTCTATGGCCCGCTGCTGCGCGGCTGCACCACCCTGGTCTACGAGGGCAAGCCGGTGCGCACGCCGGATGCGGGGGCCTTCTGGCGGCTGATCGAGGAGTACGACGTCAGGGTCTTCTTTACCGCGCCCACCGCCTTTCGCGCCATCAAGAAGGAGGACCCGGAGGGGCGGCGGCTGGCGGATCACGATATCTCGGGGCTGCGTGCCCTCTTCCTGGCCGGGGAGCGCCTCGACCCGCCCACCTTCCACTGGCTCGACGACCTGGTGCCGGTGCCGGTGATCGATCACTGGTGGCAGACCGAGACCGGCTGGCCGATCGCCGCCAATCCCCTGGGGCTGGAGGCGGTGCCCACCAAGGCCGGATCCGCCACCTACCCGGTGCCGGGCTTCAATGTCCAGGTGCTCGACCGCGACGGCGAGGTGGCGCCGACCAGTACCCAGGGCAGCGTGGTGATCCGCCAGCCCCTGCCGCCGGGGTGCCTCACCGGTATCTGGCGCGACCCGCAGCGCTTTCACGCGGCCTATATGGCGGCCTATCCCAACTGCTACCTCACCGGCGATGGCGGCTACTTCGATGACGACGGCTACCTGTTCATCATGGGGCGCACCGATGATGTCATCAACGTGGCCGGGCACCGTCTCTCCACCGGCGAAATGGAGGAGGTGCTGGGCAGTCATCCGGCGGTGGCCGAGTGTGCGGTGATCGGTATCCAGGACGCCCTCAAGGGGCAGCTGCCGGTGGGGCTGGTGATCACCAAGGATGGGTTCGACGGCGACGAGGCGGCGCTGGAGGCCGAGCTGGTGGCCCGGGTACGCCAGACCATCGGCGCCATCGCCTGCCTCAAGGAGGTGCTGGTGGTGCCGCGGCTGCCCAAGACCCGCTCCGGGAAGATCCTGCGTAAATTGCTAAGGACCATCGCCGATGGCGAGGCCTACGGCATTCCCTCGACCATCGATGATCCGGCCAGCCTGCAGGAGGTGCATGAGCAGATGCGGACCCGGGACCTGGGGCAATCGAGCCAGGCGCGACCGGCGCAGTAGCGCTAATTGCTCGGCTAACACCGGACCGCCGATGGCGAGGCCTACGGCATTCCCTCGACCATCGATGATCCGGCCAGCCTGCAGGAAGTGCATGAGCAGATGCGGGCCCGGGACCTGGGGCAATCGAGCCAGGCGCGACCGGCGCAGTAGCGCTAATTGCTCGGCTAACACCGGACCGCCGATGGCGAGGCCTATGGCATTCCCTCGACCATCGATGATCCGGCCAGCCTGCAGGAAGTGCATGAGCAGATGCGGGCCCGGGACCTGGGGCAATCGAGCCAGGCGCGACCCGCCGACTGACCCCGGTCAGCCGACGCAGCATCGACGGGCCCCGGCGTGATACCGCCGGAGCCCGTCGTGTCGGTTGGGGCTTAGTGAGGGGGGAGGGTTAGGCCCGAGTCGCCAGGCGAGCCTGGCGCCGCACCAGCAGGGCGATGCTCAGGGCCAGCAGCGCCAGGCAGCTCAGCAGGCCCCAGAGGGGGCTGCCACTCAGCCCGACCACCAGATAGCCCGTCAGGCTGACCAGGGCCCCCAGGCCCGCATAGGGCAGCTGAGTGATCACATGATCGATATGGTGGCAGGCGGCTCCGGTGGAGGAGAGGATGGTGGTGTCGGAGATCGGCGAGCAGTGATCGCCGAAGACCGCGCCGGCCAGCACCGCGCCCAGCATCGGCAGCAGCATGGCCAGGTCGGTGGCCGCCGCCAGGTCCCCGGCGATCGGCAGCAGGATGCCGAAGGTGCCCCAGCTGGTGCCGGTGGCGAAGGCCATCAGGCCGCCCAGCAGGAACAGCAGGATGGGCAGCCAGTGGGGCGCCAGGACCCCTTCCACCAGGCCGGCCAGGTAGGCCCCGGTGCCCAGCTCGCCGATCAGGCCGGTGAGCAGCCAGGCGAGGATCAGGATCTGGATGGCCGGCCACATGGTGCCCAGGCCGAGCCACAGGGTGCGCGGCAGGTTGGTGCGTACCGCCGGCCGCGACCACAGCAGGGCCAGGGTGGTGCCCAGGCCGAGCAGGCCACCGACCAGCAGTGACAGGGCCACGTCGGTCTGCTCGAAGGCGCCGAGCAGCGAGAAGGGCAGCCCCGCGGCGGCCAGGCCCCGGGCGCCGGTCACCAGCAGGGCGAACAGGGTGCCCGCCACCAGCACGGCGATGGGCACCAGCAGGTCACGGGGGCGTCCGCCCTCGTGTTCGGTGACCGGCGGATTGCCCGGCGGCTGGCCGCGGCGGCTGTCATAGACCCGCCCCTGGCGGGCGGCGGCCTCGTGGCGGCTCATGGCGCCCAGGTTGAGGTCGAGGGCGGCGGTGGCGATGACCAGCAGCAGGGCGCTGATGGCATAGAAGTTGAGCATCGAGACCTGCACGAAGGCGCCCAGGGCGCTGCTGCCGGTGATAGCGTGGGCGGCGAGGATGCCGCCGATCAGGCTGATCAGGTAGGCGCCCCAGCTGGAGAGCGGCATCAGTACGCAGACCGGGGCCGCCGTGGAGTCGATCAGGTAGGCCAGCTTGGCCCGGGAAACGCCCTGACGATCGGTTACCGGGCGGCTGACATTGCCCACCGCCAGGCTATTGAAGTAGTCGTCGATAAAGATCACCGCGCCCAGAACCACGGTCATCAGCTGGGCGTCGCGGCGCGTGCGGATGCGTCGCCGCGCCCACTCGCCGAAGGCCCGGGTGCCACCGCTCAGGGTGACCAGGGCGACCATGGCGCCCAGCAGCAGCAGGAAGCCGAGGATCGAGAGGTTCCAGGCCTCCGGGGCCCCGAGCCCGGGCTCGTCCACCGCCGGCAGGGTCCAGAACAGGGCCAGCAGGCGGCTCGCCAGGTCGCCCAGGGCGGTCAGGGGATGACCGCCATTGTGCAGCAGGGCGCCCACCAGGATCCCCAGACCCAGGGAGAGCAGCACCCGCCGGGTCAGGACGGCAAGGCCGATGGCCACCAGAGGCGGCAGGAGTGACAGGGCAGAGTCGGTGACGGTCATGGCGATCTCGGCTGAGGGTGGATTTGGCGGCGCATTATGCCCCAAGGGGGTAGCACGCTAAAGACGACGGCCGCTTAGAATGGTGAAAAGTTCTGCGGGATGTCCCATTTATGGAAAAAGTTGCGGATGTTTTTCCTGCCGAGCGGGGCATCGCTGCGATTTTACCCGGGTAAAGCTGCTCTCCTGCCGATCTGTCCATGGGCTCGACGGCTTCCCGGGGGCGCTGACGTCGCGGGTCGCACCGCGTATACTAGGCGCCTCGCACGACCGCCCGGGCCTCTGCCCGGGCGGTCGCCGTTGAACCACCGAGGGTTCCCTCACCCCTCCGCCATGCCAAAAAGGTCCCCATGTTCGATCTGACTCCCCATCAGGCGCGACGCTGCCTGGTTCTCCTCGTCGCCTTTCATATCGGCGTGATCGCCGCCAGCAATTACCTGGTGCAGCTGCCCTTCACCCTGTTCGGCTGGCATACCACCTGGGGCGCCTTCAGCTTTCCCTTTATCTTCCTGGCCACCGATCTCACCGTGCGGCTGTTCGGCAAGCGCCAGGCCCGCGCCATCATCCTGCGGGTCATGCTGCCGGCTCTGGTGATTTCCTATGCGATCTCGGTGATCTTCCCCCGGGGCAGTTACGTCGGCCTCGAGGCCCTGGGCGAGTGGAACACCTTCGTGGCGCGCATCGCCCTGGCCAGTTTCCTGGCCTATGTGCTGGGGCAGTGGCTGGATATCCAGGTCTTCGATCGGCTGCGCCGTTTCCGTGCCTGGTGGCTGGCGCCGGCGGTCTCCACGGTATTCGGCAACCTGGCCGATACCCTGGTGTTCTTCGCCAGCGCCTTTCAGGGCAGTCCCGATCCCTTTATGTCGGCGCACTGGCCGGAGATCGCCCTGGTGGATTACGTGATCAAGCTGGGCATCAGCCTGTTGTTCTTCCTGCCGCTATACGGCGTGCTGCTGGCCTGGCTGAGTCGCCGCCTGGTGGCCTGGACCGGGCGCCGCGAGGGCCAGGTGGCGGCGTTCGGCGGCAGCCATGGATAAGCTCCGGCGACGCCGGGGCATCGTAACGACGACAAGGAGATAAGGATGGCGATCGAGCTGCATACCCTGGACGGCGGCGCCGGCGACGGCCTGCCCCTGGTGGTGATCCACGGCCTGCTGGGCAGCGCCGATAACTGGCGCTCGCACCTGCGCGCCTGGCAGCCGCTACGCCGCACCCTGGCGGTGGATCTGCGCAACCATGGCCGCTCCCCCCATGCCGAGGGGATGGGCTATGACGCCATGGCCGACGATGTCCTGGTCACCCTGGATCGCCTGGGGATCGAGCGCTGCCACCTGCTGGGACACTCCATGGGCGGCAAGGTGGCCATGACCCTGGCGCGGGAGAATCCCGAGCGAGTCGCTTCGCTGGTGGTGGCGGATATCGCCCCCGTCGCCTATGGCCACGGCCATGACGCCATCTTCGCCGCGCTACGGGCGGTGGAGGCCGCGGCGCCGGAGCATCGTCGCGAGGTGGATGGGATCATGGCCGAGCATGTGCCGGAGCGGGCGGTGCGCCTCTTTTTGGCCACCAACCTGGTGCGTGGCGAGGGCGCCATGCGCTGGCGGGTCGGCCTCGACGAAATCGAGGCCGATTACGAGGCGATTCGCGGCGAGCCCCAGGGGGAGGCCCCCTATGCCGGCCCCAGCCTGGTGATCCGCGGCAGCCGCTCCCACTACGTGACCGACGCCATGCTGCCGGCGCTGCGTGAGGTGCTGCCCGAGGCGGCGCTGGTGACGCTCGAGGCGGGGCATTGGCTGCATGCCGAGCAGCCGGAGGCCTTCCAGGCGGCGGTCAACGACTTTATCGCCGGCGTCGAGGGGGCATCCCGCCACTAGTCGTTGGGATCCACGGCCAACTGGGCGACCGGGCGAGCCGCCTCCAACTGGCCTTCTTCCACCAGGAAGCGCTCGAAGCGCTCGTAACGCCCCGGGTCGAGAGCCGCAGGGCGGCTGGCCAGGCGCGCCAGCAGCCCGGGCCAGGCGCGCCGATTGGCGGCGCTGTCCAGGCTCGGTTCGCTGGCCACCAGCAGCGACCAGGCCGCTTCGGGGTGATTCAGGGCCCAGAGGGTGGCACGCTCCAGGGCCGTGACCAGGCGCTGGATATCCTCCCGCAGGCCGGCCAGGCGCTCCTGATGGGCCATCAGGATCAGGCCGTCATAGGCGGGCAGGCCGTGCTCCTCGGCGGGGAAGTGGTGGGTGGCGAGCCCTTCCTCGGCCAACTGCGCGCTCAGGGTGATCGAGAGCGGCGCCACCACCGCCACCACCTCCTCGCCGAGCAGGGCCTGGCCCAGGGCGAAGTGGCGATCCACCAGTCGCGAGGCCTCCAGGGCGATGCCCTGCTGCGCCAGCATGGTGCGCGCGATCAGCGGGCTATCCGCCACCCCGTAGGCGAGCCGACCCTGTGTCAGGGCATCGAGGCCATCGATATCCTCGCGCATCAGCAGGCCGCCGGCCGGGCTGTCGATCAGGGTGGCCACCCTGACCAGGGGCTGGCCCGCGGCGCTCTCCAGGTGCAACTGGGGCTGGCGGCCCAGGGCCAGGTCGATGCGTCGGGCCGACAACAGCTTGGTCGGCACCTCGGGATCCGCCGGCGACATCAGCTCCACGTTCAGCGCCTGACGGTCGAAGTGGCCGCGTTCCCGGGCCAGGATCCAGGGGGCGTGCTGGAGTCCCAGGTACCACTCCAGCATCACCTTGAGCTCGCGCAGCGGCGGCGGGGCGATGGGCTCCGGGGCGCGGTCGGTCTGGGTCGGCGGGGGGAGCGGTTCGGCCGGTGCCTCGATCAGCTCGCGCGCCGCCTCGATGGCGCGCTCCTCGAGGCGCGGTTCGGCGACGCTGGCCGGGTTGGCATCGGCCGCGGGGTCGGGCTCGGCCAGCCCGGGGGCGCTCCACCCCAGGCACAGGGCGGCGACCAGGGCGAGGGCACGGCGAATCGGCTTGGTGGTCGGCGTCATGGAATCTCCAGTCGGGTGGCCACGGGGCCGAGACAGCCCAGAGTCTATCCTCGTCGGCCCCGCCGGTGGAAGGGTGGGCGATGCCTTTGCTCGGCATCGCGGTGTGGCATACTTCTCCTATTTACGCGAGTGCAGCAACGCCATGGACAGCATCAATAGCCTCTTTCTGCTCAGCGGCCTCCTCTTGGCCCTGAGCATTCTCGCCAGTCGTCTCTCTTCGCTGGTGGGGCTGCCGTTGCTGCTGATCTTCCTCGGGTTGGGGATGCTGGCCGGGGAGGAGGGCGTGCTGGGCATCCAGTTCGACGACTATGGGCTGGCCTTCCTGATCGGTCATCTGGCACTGGCGATGATCCTGCTCGATGGCGGCCTGCGCACCCGTCTCAAGACCTTTCGCGTCGGCTTCAAGCCGGCCCTCTCCCTGGCCACCCTGGGGGTCTTTATCACCAGCCTGGTGGTGGGGGGCATCGCCATGTGGGTCTTCGGGCTCTCGCTGGTGCAGGGGCTGCTGGTGGGGGCCATCGTCGGCTCCACCGATGCCGCGGCGGTCTTCTCCATGCTCAGCGGGCGCGGCGTCAACCTCAACGAACGGGTCGGCGCTACCCTGGAGATCGAGTCCGGCACCAACGACCCCATGGCGATCTTCCTGACCCTGATGCTGGTGGAGGTCCTGGTCGGCGAGATCGGCGGTCCCGTCGATACCCTGCTGTTCCTGATCAAGCAGTTCGGCCTGGGGCTGGTGATCGGCATCGGCATCGGCTGGTTGAGTGCGCGGCTGCTGCGCTGGGTCGATCTGGCCCCGGGGCTCTACTCCCTGCTGGCGCTGGCCCTGGGCTTCCTGGTCTTCGGCCTGACCGCCTTCCTCGGCGGTAGCGGCTTCCTGGCGATCTACCTGGCGGGCCTGATGATCGGCAATCAGCCCGGGCGGCATCTCAACTTCATCCTGCCGGTACACGATGGCCTGGCCTGGCTCAGCCAGATCGGCCTCTTCCTGGTGCTGGGGCTGCTGGTGACGCCCAGCGAGATGCTCCATTACGCCCTGCCGGCCCTGGGCGTGGCCCTGGCGCTGATCTTCGTGGCGCGTCCCCTGGCGGTGCTGCTGGCCATCAAGCCCTTCTTCAAGTTCCGCTGGCGCGAGGTGGGCTTTATCTCCTGGGTGGGACTGCGTGGCGCCGTGCCCATCGTGCTGGCGATCTTTCCGGTGATCGGCGGGGTGGAAAACGCCTCCCTCTACTTCAACGTGGCCTTCGCGGTGGTGCTGATGTCGTTGGTGATTCAGGGCGGCAGCCTCTCCTATATGGCGCGCTGGATGAAGGTGGAGGTGCCGCTCGGGGTGACCCCGAACCGCCGTGGCCCCCTGGGCATCCTGCCGGAGAATGACTACGAGATGTTCGTCTATCGGGTCGAGAATCAGGACCTGGACGAGGTGCCTATCCGCCTGCTGCGCTTTCCCTCCGGGGCCGTGATCTCGGCGCTCTTTCGCCAGCACGCCATGCTTCATCCCAAGGGCAGTACCCTGCTCAAGCAGGGCGATGTGCTCTGCGTCATCGGTCGCAGCGAGGACCTGCCGGCGCTGAATCGGCTCTTCAACGGCGAGGCGCGACTCAAGCGGCAGCAGGCCTTCTTCGGCACCTTTACCCTGGATGGCGATGCCCTGATGCAGGACGTGGCCGCCGCCTACGGCCTGACGCTGAGCCCGGGAGAGGAGGGCATGACCCTGGGCGAGTTCGTTTCGCTGCGGGTGGGCGGTCACCCGGTGGTGGGCGACGACGTGGGCTGGCACGGCATCCACTGGGTGGTCAGCGAGATGGCGGGCAACAAGATCACCAAGGTGGGCCTGCGATTGTATCAATAGGCCTGGAGGTGTCTACGAAACCCGGGGCGATTCACGAAGACCATGCGGACGGCCCGCTGACGGACCTCAGGGGCATATCGTTTGGAAGTATTCATGGCTCCATCCTCTCAAGGTTTGGAGCCTCCGGAAATCCCGGTACGGTTCATCATGCGTCACCACGCCTGGCTAGGCTGAGAGCGTGACGCCGCCATGCGTGCCGCGGGAAGCGACTCGCCGCCAAGGAGGGCAGGGCGTCACCCAGTGGCGAACAAAGTAGCACCGGGCCAGTTGGTGGGCAGCCTCGCTTGGCTTATCGCTCTACTCTGAGAGCTTCTCCTACACAAACCCAAGACTCCCAGCAGTTATTTCCCCAGTCTACGGATGCATCATGAGAGCATGTAGGAAACAGAATGCCATTGGCTTCCTCTAGAACCGCCTTTATCTGCAGCTGCGTCATGGCGCCTTCGCGAGACGCCGATCCGCTAACTGCGGACCCCTTGCATGAAAGCCCCTTGATTCTGCCAATGTTGGTATAGCTCAAGCCCTGAAGCTCACTCTCACTTTCATATAGCTCGAGGCTATTCAAGCTCCGCAGCTGGTGAGGGGATAGGTCCTCTACCTGCTCAATCTGACCAAATCCTGCGCATCCGCCGAGAAGGGCGGTAACAAGAACAACTCCAGCCCTAACCACAAGCTTCTCCCTTGAAGGCTGCATACCATGAGGCGTTGATGATATACGCCTGCACTTCATCAGGCGATGCCGGGCCCAATAGATTAGACCTTAGTCTATTACTTGCTGGTCTGGCCATGGCGGTGCAACGGCCATCGTTGCACCCGTTGCACTTTTGCTAGATTCAGAGAGGCGGAAACGAAAAAGGGAACCAGCTAAGTAGCTGATTCCCTAGAATAAAGTGGCGGAGGGACAGGGATTCGAACCCTGGGTAGGCTCTCACCTACGCCGGTTTTCAAGACCGGTGCATTCAACCGCTCTGCCATCCCTCCGGCTCACGGCGGTGTATATTATCAGAACGTTTTCCGACGTCAAGAAGCTTTTGCGATCAAGTCGTTACCCGCCGGCCGAATGACCCTGCCGGGGAACGATACAGGAGGCGGGGATGGACGAGTCCGGGGTGTTGGTGGGGGTTGCGGCCTTGGTGGTTCGCGAGGGTCGTTGTCTGCTGGTCCGTCGAGGCAAGGCGCCCAATGCCGGGCGCTGGGCGCTGCCCGGCGGCAGGTTGCGGCATGGAGAAAGCCTGGCAGCGGGGGCGCTCCGCGAGTTGCGGGAGGAGACCGGCGTGGAGGCCGATGCCCTGGGCGTGGTGGATATCAGCGAGGTCCGCGGGGCCTCGCATCATTATGTGTTGATCACCCAGGCCTGCCGCTGGCGACGTGGGGAAGGCGTCGCCGCCGACGATGCCAGTGCCCTGGGCTGGTTCGCGCGCGGCGAGCTGGAGGCTCTGGGGGAGGCCCTGGTGCCGGCGGTACGCTCGCTGGTGGAACGCCGCCTTGCCGCCGCGGTCGAAGAAGGGGCTGGAGCAGTCGCCAAGAGTGTCGTTGAAACAAGCTCTTAGCCTAAGGTATTGCGCCTCGCCCGCGGAGGCGGCATCCTTGGGCCACAGGCAAGATCAACAACCTAGGGAGCAATGATCGATGGCCTATCACGATACACGGGTCGCCCACACGCAGACTCGCGACGTCAGTACCAACAAGGTATTGCGCAATACTTATGGCCTGCTGGCCATGACGCTGCTGTTTTCCGCCGTGACCGCCGGGGCCGCCATGGCCATGGGCGTCGAGCGGATGAACATCTTTGTCTTCTTTATCGGTGCCTACGGCCTGATGTTCCTGGTCCACAAGACCGCCAACTCGGCCATGGGGCTGCTGGCCACCTTCGCCTTCACCGGTTTCATGGGCTTTACTCTGGGCCCGATTCTCAACGCTTACCTGGCCCTGCCCAATGGCGCGGCCCTGGTGATGAATGCCCTGGCCATGACCGGCCTGACCTTCGTCGGGCTCTCCGCCGTGGCGCTGGTCTCCAAGAAGGACTTCAGCTTCCTCGGCAACTTCCTGATGGCGGGGGCCATCGTGCTGATCCTGGCCATGGTGGCCGGGCTGATCTTCCAGATTCCGTCGCTGATGCTGATGGTGTCCGCCGGCTTCGTGCTCTTCGCTTCAGCGGCGATCCTCTATCAGACCAGCGAGATCGTTCATCGCGCCGGCGAGACCAACTATATTCTCGCCACCATCACCCTCTATGTTTCCATCTACAACCTCTTCGTCAGCCTGCTCTCCCTGCTGGGGATCATGAGCAGCGACTGATCGAACGCGGAATGAGCCCGACCTTGGCCCCGCCATCGGCGGGGCCAAGGCGTTTCTAGTCGAGGTATTGGCATGCGTTATGCTTTGCTGGTGCAGGGGGGGCCCTATAGCCACCAGGCCACCCACTCCGCCCTGCGCTTCGCCGAAGCGTTGATTCGGCGGGGGCATCACCTGGAAACCGTCTTCTTCTATCATGATGGGGTCTACAATGCGGCCCGCCTGCTGGCGCCGCCCCAGGACGAACCGCATCTCGGCGATGCCTGGCGTCGCCTCCACGACGAGCATGGCACCCGGCTGCAGGTGTGCATCGCCGCCGGCCTGCGGCGCGGCCTGCTGGATGAGCGGGAAGCCGCGCGTCACGGCAAGGCGGGGGCCAGCCTCGAGGCGCCCTTCGAGCTGACCGGCCTCGGCCAGTTGGTGGACGCCGGCCTGAGTCATGACCGCCTGATCACCTTTGCGCCCTGAGGAGGCCCCATGAGCGACGAATCCGAGCTGCCTTCCGGCGATCTGCTGGTGGTATTGCGCCATGGCCCCCACGGCAGCCTGTGGCTGCGCGAGGGGCTGGAGGCGGCGCTGGTGGCGGCCGCCCTGGGGCAGCGGGTCTCGCTGCTGTTTATGGGGCCGGGCGTGGCGGCCTTGGCGGCCAATCAGCAGCGTGGCCCGCTGGAGCAGAAGGGCACCCTGCCGATGCTGGAGATGCTGCCGCTATACGAAGCGGAGCACCTACTGGCGGTGGAGGACGATCTGGATGCCCTGAGCCTCGACGCCGACCACCTGGCGGTGCCGGTCGAGCGGGTGGAACCGGCGGCGGTGGCGGCCTTGATGGCGCGCCACCCCCTGGTACTGAATTTTTGAGTCGGTGAGGGAGCCTCGATGATACTGCATATACTCAACCGCTCGCCCCTGGATAGTCGGGTCTACCGCCAGGCATTGACGGCCATGGGCCCCGACGACAGGCTGCTGTTGATCGAGGAGGGCGTCCAGGGGGCCCTGCCGCAGATGGTGCGCCACTTCGAGGGCCTCGATGGACGGCTCTTCGCCCTGCGCGAGGATCTCATCGCCCGGGGGCTGGAGGGGCGGTGTGCCGATGGCGTCCTGGTGGTCGACGTGGAGGGTTTCGTGACCCTGACCGAGGAGGCCGACAAGTCGGTGAGCTGGTTCTGATGGCAACGACGGAAATCACCCGCTATCTCGAAGTGAACGGCGAGCGAGTCGGCCTCGACCCGGAAGGCTACCTGGTGGAGCTCGCGGCCTGGTCGCCGGCGGTGGCCGAGGCCCTGGCCGCCGAGGAGGGGCGCGAACTGAGTGCGGCCCACTGGGAGGTGATCGAGGTGCTGCGTGACTTCTACGCGCGCTTCGAGACCTCGCCGGCCATGCGCCCCCTGGTCAAGGCAGTGGCCCAGGCCCTGGGCAGCGACAAGGGCAACTCCCTCTACCTGATGCGCCTCTTTCCGGAGAGCCCGCCCAAGGTGGCGGCCCGCCTGGCCGGGTTGCCCAAGCCCGCCAACTGTCTCTAGGCGACCATGAACTTCCTCGGCCATGCCCGGCTCGGTTATCGCGGTAGCGATGACTTCCTCTTCGGCAACCTGATCGCCGACGGGGTAAAGGGGCGGGATCTCGGCGCCTGGCCGGAAGCCGTGGCGGCGGGAATCCGCCACCACCGCCGGGTGGATGCGCGCATCGATGGCGCCCCGGAGCTGCTGGCCCTGCGCCGCCGCAGCCCGGAAGGGCTGCGGCGCTATAGCGGCATCGCCCTCGACTTGATGTGGGACCACTTCCTGGCTCGGGACGGTCAGGGCGAGGCCAATCATCGGGCCCTGGTGGCACGCTGCTATGCGTTGCTGGAGGCGCGTCCGGCGCCGGCCCGACTGGCGACCATGATGCCGGTGCTGGTCGAACAGGACTGGCTCAACGGCTATGCCGATCTTGCCTTTACCCAGCGTGCCCTCGAGGGCCTGGCGCGACGCCTGCCGGCGGGCAACCGGTTGGCCGAACTGGCCCCCTGGCTGGAGGCGGAGTATCCCCGCCTCGAGGCGACCTTCTACCGTCTCTGGCCGAGCCTGGAGCGAGAGCTCGGCCGCCCCTGATCAGTCACTCAGCCACAGGCATTCGAGACGATCCCCCGGCGTGACCTCGCTATGGGCCGGTACCACGGCCAGGGCATTGGCCATCACGCAGGAGGAGAGCACCCCGGAGTTCTGGTCGGCGAAGGCCTCGGCCACCGGCCCCTCGGGGGTGAAACGCAGCTTCACGCGCAGGTAATGACGGCGGGCCTGGGTGCGGGTGGCGAAGTCGGCCCGGGCCCAGACGCTGGTGAGGCGTTCCAGGGCGGGGCAGGCCAGCAGGGCGCCGAGCAGCGGACGCAGGAAGAGCCAGGCGCCCACATAGCCGGAGACCGGGTTGCCGGGCAGGCCGACGAAGCGCACCTCGCCGCCGTCCGCTCGGGGCAGGCGCCCCAGGGCCAGGGGCTTGCCGGGGCGCAGCGCCAGGCGCCATAGATCGAGGCGCCCCAGGGCTTCCACCGCCGGCTTGACGTGATCCTCCTCGCCGACGCTGACGCCACCGGTGGTGATCACCAGGTCCGCCTGCTCGGCGGCCTCCTGGAGCAGCCGTCGGGTGGCCGCGAGGTCATCCGGCGCCCTGGTCAGGCACACCAGTTCGCCGCCGAAGTCCTCGATCAGGCGCGCCAGCATGGGGCGATTGGAGTTGTAGAGCTGGCCCGGGGCCAGGGGCGTGCCGGGTTCGATCACCTCATCCCCGGTATTGATCAGGGCGACCCGGGGGCGGCGGCGGACCCGCACCTCGGTAATGCCCTGGCCGGCCAGGTGGCCCAGGGCCGCCGCCTCCAGGCGTAACCCGGCGGGGAGCAGTTCGTTGCCGGCGGCGACATCGCGGCCGCGGCGGCGAATATTGTCCCCCGGCGTCAGCTCGGCGGGCAGCCGGATGCCAGCCTCGGTGACCTCGACCCGCTCCTGCATCACCACGCAGTCGGCGCCCTCGGGGAGTTCGCCGCCGGTGAAGATCCGCGCGCAGCTGCCGGGGGCCAGGGGCTCGGCGGGCTGACCGGCGGCGATGCGCTGGCTCACCGGCAGACAGGCGCCGGCATCCGTGCTCCGCAGGGCATAGCCATCCATGGCGCTGTTATCGAAGCCGGGTACATCCTGGCGAGCCAGTACCGGCTCGGCCAGCACCCGGCCCGCGGCTTGCGTCGTCGCGAGCGGCTCGCTTGCCAGGGGCGCGACGCCCTCCAGTAGTGCCGCCAGTGCCGCCTCGATCGGTGCCAGCTCAGCCATGGGTGCCTCGCTCGGGGATCACCCGGTTGGTGGGAAGCGATAGGGCGTGACTTGGCTTGTGCCGGCCGGGAATCACTTCAGCCATGGGTGCCTCTTTCCGGGATCACCAGGTTCGCGTAATTGCACGGCTTATGCCGGCTATCCAGCTGTTCGGCGAGGATGCCGTCCCAGGCGGTGCGGCAGGCGCCGGTGGAGCCGGGCAGGCAGAACACCACGGTGGCATTGGCCAGCCCGCCCAGGCAGCGACTCTGGATGGTGGAACTGCCCACCTCCCGGTAGGAGAGCTGGCGGAACAGCTCGCCGAAGCCCTCGATGCGCTTGTCGAGCAGCACGCCCACCGCCTCCGGGGTGGAGTCGCGGCCGGTGAAGCCGGTGCCGCCGGTGGTCAGCACCACCTGGACCTCGGGCTCGGCGATCCAGGCGGCCACCTGGGCGCGGATGCGGTAGACGTCGTCGGCGATGATGCGTTTCTCCACCAGTCGGTGGCCGGCGGCGGTGAGGCGTTCCACCAGGGCGTCGCCGCTGCGATCATCGGCCGCGGTGCGGGTGTCCGAGACGGTCAGGACGGCAATCCGCAGGGGCACGAAGGCGTCGCGATCCTGGCTCATTTAGCGGCTTCCTTCTTGGCCTGCTGGCGAGCTTCCAGGGCGGCCAGCTGCTCGGGAGTGGCCGGGGCCTGGTGCTTCTCCTTCCACTCGCCGTAGGGCATGCCGTAGACGTATTCCCGGGCCGCCTCGTAGTCGAGTTCGGCGCCGCGTTCCTCGGCGGCGGCCACCAGCCACTTGGAGAGGCAGTTGCGGCAGAAGTCGGCGAGGATCATCAGGTCGATATTCTGGACCTCCTTGTGCTGGTCCAGGTGCTTGAGCAGGTGGCGGAAGGCGGCGGCTTCCAGTTCGGTGCGGGTGGCGTCGTCCAAGTGTTGCATGGGCTTGTCTCCTCTGGAAATTTTCATTCCAGCATACCAAAAGAGACCGCCGGTGGGCGGTCTCTTTTGCGTCACTGTCGTGGGCTCATTCAGGTCGGTCGTTGGGGCAGGGTGCCATCCTCCGGGGGGGCTGACTGGGCGGGAGCCGGCGGGGCCTCGGCGCTCTCCTTGACCGTTTCGTACCACAGGCTGTGGTGCTCCTTGGCCCAGCTCTCGTCCACGTAGCCGCTCTTCATGCCTTCGAAGGAGCCCTCGGTGCCCAGGGTGCCGATATAGATATGCCCCAGGGCCACGGCGGTGAGCCCCAGGGCGCCCAGGGCATGGATCAGGTTGGCCCACTGCATGGTGTCGCGGCCCTGGCCGACGTTGGGGAAGTCGAGCACTAGGCCACTGAGGATCACCGCCACCCCGGCGGTGGCCAGCAGCCAGTACCAGACCTTCTCGCCGCCATTGGCGAAGCCCGCCTCCACATGGCCCTTGCCGACCAGGCCGCCGCCCTTCTTGAACCAGGTCAGGTCCTCGCGGCTGGGCAGGTTATGGCGCAGCAGCTTGAGCAGCAGCACCACCAGCAGGATGCCGAACAGCGGTCCCAGGTAGTTATGGACCACCTTGGAGGCGCTGATCATGGCGCCCCAGATGGCATCCCCGAACAACGGCCGAAAGACGAACTTGCCATAGAGCAGGTTGAGCCCGGAGAGGGCCAGCAGGATAAAGAGGGTGGCCACGCTCCAGTGCAGGGCCCGGGTCAGCACCGACCAGCGCAGCAGCAACCGTCCGGTACGCGGCTCGTCCAGGGTCTTGCGGCCCACCACCAGGTAGAAGAGCGCGATCATCAGGGCCATGCCGCCGATGGCGATCAGCCCGAAGGGGGAGATCCAGCGGTTGC
Source organism: Halomonas sp. NCCP-2165 (assembly GCF_023708045.1). Taxonomy (NCBI): domain Bacteria; kingdom Pseudomonadati; phylum Pseudomonadota; class Gammaproteobacteria; order Oceanospirillales; family Halomonadaceae; genus Halomonas; species Halomonas sp. NCCP-2165. The sequence continues at coordinate 49,324 of NZ_BRCY01000002.1, read as the reverse complement.
GCCACTGACGCCAGCCCTCGCCGCTGGCGTTGACCAGGTTGTAGTTGGAGTCGGCGCGACTGTCGCGGAAGTTGGCGTCCACCTCGCCGCTACGGACCAGCCGCCAGGTATCGGGGGTCACCCCCACCACGGCGGTAGCGGTCTCCCGATCCGCGGTTTCCTGGGCCAGCAGCGCGGGGGCCAGCAGCAGGCCGAACGCCAGCACCAGGGTGATGGCGAGCCACCCGCAGAGCCGGCCGGGATTGGCAGTGTGCATCACGGGCCTCCTTACCCTTGGCGGGTGGCGTCATAGGCCAGGTCATCGACGCTGGCCCGGGGGTTGTCCGACCAGGCGCCGTCGGGATGCCCGCGCTGCACCACCCGCTGGCGGAAGATATCCGCCACCGTCTGGGCATCGCCGGCGAGCAGCGCCTTGGTGGAGCACATCTCGGCGCACAGCGGCAGTTTACCTTCGGCGATGCGGTTGGCCCCGTACTTGGCATACTCCTCCTCCGGGGAGTCGGCGGGGCCACCCGCGCAGAAGGTGCACTTGTCCATCTTGCCGCGCTCGCCGAAGGCTCCCTGCTGGGGGAACTGGGGGGCGCCGAAGGGACAGGCGTAGAGGCAGTAGCCGCAGCCGATGCACAGGTCCTTGTCGTGGAGGACGATGCCGTCCTCGGTGCGGTAGAAGCAGTCGGTGGGACAGACCGCCATGCAGGGAGCATCGTCGCAGTGCATGCAGGCCACCGAGATGGAGACCTCCTCGGGGAGGCCGTCATCGAGGGTGACCACCCGGCGTCGCTGGATGCCCCACTCGGTCTCGTTGGCGTTCTTGCAGGCGGTGACGCAGCCGTTGCACTCGATGCAGCGTTCCGCGTCGCACATGAATTTCATCTGAGCCATGGGAATCTCCTGTCACGCGGCCGTCAGCTGGCTTTCTCGATCCGACACAGGGTGCACTTGGTTTCCTGCATCTTGGTCTTATGGCAGGCGGTGTCGTAGCCGTTGCACTCGATGCCGCGTTCCGCGTCGCACATGAATGTCATCTGAGCCATGGGAATCTCCTGATACGCGGCCGTCAGCTGGCTTTCTCGATCCGACGCAGGGTGCACTTGGTTTCCTGCATCTTGGTCTTATGGCAGGCGGTGTCGTAGCCGCTGCACTCGATGCCGCGTTCCGCGTCGCACATGAATGTCATCTGAGCCATGGGAATCTCCTGTCACGCGGCCGTCAGCTGGCTTTCTCGATCCGACACAGGGTGCATTTGGTTTCTTGCATCTGGGTCACTGTGTCGTAGCCATAGGTGGTGGCGGTATTGGCCGCCTCGCCCAGCACATAGGGCGCGCTGCCCTCCGGGTAGCGGTCGTGCAGGCTCTCGCCCTGGAACATCCCCCCGAAGTGGAAGGGCATAAAGACCACCTCCCGGGCCACCCGCGGGGTCACCAGGGCCTGGACGCGTACCCGGCCGCCCTCGGCACCCTCCACCCAGACCATGTCGCCGTCGGCGACGCCCAGGTCATTGGCCAGCGCCGGGTTGATCTCGACGAACATCTGCTGCTGCAGCTCGGCGAGCCAGGACATGGAGCGGGTCTCCTCGCCGCCGCCCTCGTACTCCACCAGGCGCCCCGAGGTGAGGATGATCGGGTAGCGGTCGGAGTTGTCGTTGTCCTGGATGCTCTTGTAGAGGGTCGGCAACCGGTAGTGGGAAGCCACGTCGTCCCAGGTGGGGTAGTCCGCCACCAGGTCGCGACGACTGGTGTAGAGGGGCTCGCGATGCCTGGGGATGGGGTCCGGGAAGGTCCAGACGTTGCAGCGTGCCTTGGCGTTGCCGAAGGGCGCGCACTCGTGGGCGATGGCCACCCGCTGGATGCCGCCGGAGAGGTCGGTCTTCCAGTTCTTGCCCTCGGCCTCGGCGCGCTCCTCGGCGGTCAGCTCGTTCCACCAGCCCAGGTCCTTGAGCATCTGAGCGGTGAACTCCGGGTAGCCGTCGTTGAGGTCCGAGTCGCGGCTGAAGACCCCGTCGGCGAGGATATTCTCGCCGTTGTGCTCGATGCCGAAGCGGGCGCGGAAGGTCAGCCCCCCCTCGGAGACCGGCTTGCTGGTGTCGTAGAGGATCGGCGTGCCGGGATGATGCATCTCGGCGGTGCCCCAGCAGGGCCAGGGCAGGCCGTAGTAGTCGCCGTCGGCGGGGCCGCCCTCGGCACGCAGCGTCCGGAAGCTGAAGGTGTGCCAGTTCTGCTGATGGGCCTTGAGGCGCTCGGGGCTCTGTCCGGTATAACCCACGGTCCACATGCCGCGGTTGAACTCCCGGGTGATGTCCTCGATCACCGGCTCGGTGCCCTCCACGCGGATATGCTTGAAGAGCTCCTCGGCGAAGCCCAGCTTGCGGGCCAGCAGGTACATGATCTCGTGGTCGGGCCTGGACTCGAAGAGCGGCTCGATCACCCGGTCCCGCCACTGGATGGAGCGGTTGGTGGCGGTGACGCTGCCGGTGGTCTCGAACTGGGTGGCCGCCGGCAGCAGGTAGACCCCGTCGCTGCGCCCATGCATCACCGCTGCCACCGTGGGGTAGGGGTCGACGATCACCATCATCTCCAGCTGCTGCATGGCGCGCTGCATTTCCGGGCCGCGGGTCTGGGAGTTGACCGCATGGCCCCAGTAGAACATCGCCTTGAGCCGAGTGCGCTGGGAGATCGCCTCCTCCTCCTCGAGGACGCCGTCGATCCAGCGCGACACCGTGATGCCATTGCTGTGCATGGGCAGGCCGTCGGCGTACTCGGTCTGGTCGAAGCGACCGCGCAGCCACTCAAGGTCGAGATCCCAGACCCGCGCCCAGTGGGCCCAGGCGCCTTCGCTCAGGCCGTAGTAGCCGGGCAGGGAGTGGGACATCAACCCTAGGTCGGTGGCCCCCTGGACGTTGTCGTGGCCGCGGAAGATATTGGCGCCGCCGCCGGAGACGCCGATATTGCCCAGGGCCAGTTCGAGGATGCAGTAGGCGCGGGTGTTGTTGTTGCCGGTGGTGTGCTGGGTGCCGCCCATGCACCAGACCACGCAGCCGGGGCGGTTCTCGGCCAGGCGCTGGGCGGTGTCGCGCATCTGGGCCTCGGCGACGCCGGTGATGCGCTCCACCTCGGCGGGCGGGAAGTTGGCCACCTCGGCGCGCACCTCATCCATGGCGTAGACCCGCTGGTGGATATACTCGCGATCTTCCCAGCCGTTCTCGAAGATGTGCCACAGCAGCCCCCAGATAAAGGCCACGTCGGAGCCGGGCCGGATGCGCACATAGCGGTCGGCCTTGGCGGCGGTGCGGGTAAAGCGCGGGTCGACGACGATGATCTGCGCCTGGCTGCGCTCCTTGGCCAGCAGGATATGCTGCATGGCCACCGGGTGCGCTTCGCTTGGATTGGAGCCGATAAACAGGATGGAGCGGCTGTTCTGGATATCGTTGAGCGAGTTGGTCATCGCTCCGTAGCCCCAGGTGTTGGCCACCCCGGCCACGGTGGTGGAATGGCAGATACGCGCCTGGTGGTCGGTGTTGTTGGTGCCGGCCAGGGCGGCGAATTTGCGCATCAGGTAGGCCTGTTCGTTGCTGAACTTGGCCGAGCCCAGCCAGTAGATGCTGTCGGGTCCATGCTCCTCGGTCAGCGCCAGGACCCGGTCGCCGATCTCGTCGATGGCCTCCTCCCAGGAGAGGCGCTGCCACTCGCCACCCACCAGCTTCATGGGGTACTTGAGGCGCCGGCTGGAGTGGCCGTGCTGGCGCAGGGAGGCGCCCTTGGCGCAGTGGGCGCCACGATTGATGGGGTGGTCGAAGGCCGGCTCCTGGCCGGTCCAGACCCCTTCCTGGACCTCGGCGTAGACGCCGCAGCCCACCGAGCAGTGGGAGCAGATGGTGCGCCGGGTCTCGACGGGCGCATCCGAATAGGGCGTGCGCTCGGCGGCATCGACTCGGCGCATCATCGGCGCCCCCATCAGGCCGGCGGCGGCCAGGCCGCCGGTGGTCGCGCCGCTGCGCTTGAGGAACTGGCGACGGGAGATACCGAGGCCGGCGCCGGCCTTGGGGGTCGCATGCTTGGGCGTCAAACGCATGGTGGTTTCCTCCTCAGTCCCGCAGGGTGGCGTAGTAGGCGCGGATATGCTCGCTCTCGTGGTAACGGCGCGGTGCCTCATCGGTGCGCGGCGAGGCGCTCTCGGCCTGGACCAGGGAAACATGGCCGAGGCCGGCGACCGCCGAGGCCGCGGCGGTGCCGGCGCCGAGGGTCTTGAGGAAGTGCCGGCGCCGGGGGTTCACGGGGGTGTCGGATCGCTGCTGAGTCATGATTTGGCCTCACTCTGGTGGTGGGATGACCGGGGGGCGCTGGACCAGCGCAGGGGCTGGAGCTGGGCCGCCTGCTCGAGACGCGCCTGCTCATGGGCCATAAAGGCCAGGCCCAGCTCGGCGAGCCGGGCATAGAAGGGGGTGTCGACCCGGGCCAGATCCGCCAGGCAGTCGCTGGCCCAGGGCGCCAGATGGCGGTCGAAGAAAGTCGGTGCCGCCTCGGGATGCGACTCGGTCAGCATCGCCATGCACTCGAAGAGCGCCGCCAGGTGGTCTTCCGGGTCGGCGTTATCGGCATGCCGGGCGATGCCCAGTCGCTTGAGGTCGCGACGCAGGTCGATCAGCGCCGCGTCCATCAGCTCCCCCTGGCGATACCAGGAGGCGTAGGGCACCACCTCGCCCTGGATCACGCCGATCAGATGGCGAAAGTGGGCCCGCTCCAGGGCCGCCGGCGGCGCCTGCCGGGCGGCCGCGGCGAGGCCGTCCCAGGCCCGTCCCAGGGGGCCGCCATCCTCCGCCTGCAGTTCGCCCAGCCAGGCGAGCAGCTCACCACTCGGGGGCTGGCGAAGCAGCTCGGCCAGCAGGCGATAGATCTCGGCGTGGAGGGCCGATACCTCGTCGGCGGGGCCAGGGGTCGTGGTCTCTGTCATGGCGTCCATGGCGTCATACCTTGAGTTGCGCTTCGGGGTCCCGGGCCAGCGAATGCCAGACGTCGCGGACGCGACAGTCCTCGCACATCTCCAGGCGTCGGGCGGCCTCGCCGGAAAAATAGGGGTGGGCGGCGAGCTTGTCCTTGATGGTTTCGATGGTGGCGGCGCTGGCGAAGGCCTTGCCGCAGCCGATGCAGTGGAAGGGCGCGGCCTCGTGAAGCGTGCGCCGTTCGCTGCGCTCGGGGCCGGCCAGGAAGCCGGGCTCCAGGACGATGGCCTGCTCCGGGCAGGTCGCCTCGCACAGGCCGCACTGCACGCAGTCCGCCTCGCGCAGGCTCAGGGCCGGTTGCTCCCGGCCGGCGGCCAGGGCCGGGGTGGGGCAGGTGGAGACGCAGGCCAGGCAGAGGGTGCAACGCTGACTATCCACCCGGATGCCACCATAGGCGGCGCCCCGGGGCAGCGCATGGCGGGTGCCATCGCCGCCGCCCTGGGGGGCCAGATGATCGAGTACGTGATTCAGGCGCTCGCGCTTGCTTGACTCGTCGGGGGCTTCGCTCAGGGGGACCAGGGCCGGGTGGCGCGGCGGGGCATCCCGGGCCGTGGGGTCGGCGTCGATGGCCCGGATTCGCTCCCGGGGCAGCCCCAGGGCCTCGAGCAGGCCGTGTGCCAGGGCGAGTTCGTCGTCCAGGAAGCTGCGCAGGCGCTCGGGCATCTCGGCCAGGTACTGAATGCGGACTTCCGCCGCCCCGAAGGCCAGGGCCGCCAGCCACTGATCATGGCCGGCGCTGCCCAGCTCCTCCAGGGGCAGGTCGATGACCTGGCCGGCCACCCGGGCCTCGTCGACGAGATCGGCCGCGGCGGCGAAGCGCACCACCGGGTCGCGTCCCCCCGCCTGGCGGTAGTGCTCGAGCCAGGCGGCGAGGGTGTGCTGGAGTTGCCGATCTTCCGGCAGGCGATAGCGAATGGCGCCGGTGGGGCAGGCGCTGGTGCAGCTGCCCACGCCATGGCAGCGGAAGGGATCGATCGCGACCCGAGCCGCGATGCGTCCCGGGTGGCTGGCGATGGCATCGGCGGGGCAGACCTCGAGGCAGCGGCTGCAGCCGCGCTTGCCCTGGGCATCATGGGCGCAGAGGTCGGCATCGATCTCGAAGTAGCGGGGTTTGTCGAACTCCCCCACCAGGGCGGCCCAGTCGGCCAGGGGCGAGGCCTCGAGGGGCTCGCCACGGCTGGCCAGGTAGCCCGGTGGCGGCAATTCCAGGTCGAGCCGCGCCCGGCGGCCCAGGTCGAGAATCAGGTCGAAGTGATCGCGCCCGGCCAGGGCCCGGGCCAGGTCGAGCCACTCGCTGTCCCGGGCCAGGCCGACGCGGAAGTGGCCCAGGTAGCCCTCGAGGGTCAGGGCCTCGGCCTCGCCCCGGTTCAGGGCATGGCTGGGCAGCGGCCGGGTTTGCTTGAGCAGCTCGTCCGCCTCCTCCATATCGATGGTCGAGGGGGCCTCGGTAAACAGCAGGGTCAGGGACGCCAGCTCGTGGGCTTGCAGTGTCACGGCGGCGCGGCGCACCTCGACCTCGCTGCCGATCAGCAGGGCATGGCCGGCGCTGGCATAGGTGACGCTGCTGGGCGCCAGGTTGCGGGGCCAGGAGACGCGGCGATAGGCGTGCTCCCGGGCCAGACGGTTACGGTCGTCGGCCGCTAGCGGTTGCGTCATGGTGTCTCGCGGTCCTGTCTCACGGGCTTGTCTTGTGATGTTGCCGGGCCGTCGCGGCCGGGCCTGCCTCTTGGGCGTATTTTTTATCGCTAATGCATGAGTGTGGTCGGTTCTGGGTATCTCGCCAGATCATCCTTGGTCTAATGTCTTTGGGGGATCGGGGCGTGTCTCAGCATCGGCGGCCTCCCGGGGCGCGGCGGAGGGCGGGTCGCCAGGCATGGGGGCGCCGTCTGTCTCGGTGGGCAGGGCGTCCTGGGCCGTCTCTTCTTGTGCCTTCTCTTCCTGGGCCGTCGTTTCCGCAGGACGGGTCCAGCGCCTGAGGCGCTCGGCCAACTCACCGGCCAGCGGTTGCAGGCGCCGATAGTCGTCGTCGTAGTCATCCAGGCCGTCGCGTAGGCCATACTGTTCGCCGGCGAAGAGGCGCCGCAGGGCGCGTCGGCGCAGGGCCTCGCCGACGCCGCTGGCCATAAAGGCAGAGATCTCGCTGCCCGGCGCCAGGTCGTCCGGATCGGGCAGTGGGGCCGCCTCGCCGCGATCCGGGGCGGCCTCGGCGATATCGCCGGTTTCCTCGGCAGGCGACTCGGCCTCGGGCATCTCGGCCTGGGTTGCCTCACGCTTGCGCTCGGACCAGCGGGCCAGGCGATTCATGGCGGTCTCTCTCATGGTTGCATCTCCCGGGCGCGGCCGGCGCCCTGGCGTCTTTTCTTGCGGCCCTCAGGGGGCGCCTCGCCGTGGCGGGCCAGGTAGGCCTCGATCCAGGCCTGGATGGCCAGCGGCATGGCCACTTCCAGGACCCGCTGTTCGCCGTCCATCCAGGCCGCCGCCACCTCCTGGCTGGCGGTGATGGCGCCGGGACGGGGCTCGGGCGCATCGCTGTCACCGGCGCGCAGGAAGAGTCGCGGGGTGACGGAGGCCAGATTGAAGCGGTAGGCGGCGCGCTCGGTCATCAGCAGCTGTAGCCTTAGGCACCAGGGGCCGGCGTCGCCCGGTGTCAGGCCGGTGACCCGCCAGCGCCGATGAGTAAAGCCCTTGATGGTGACGGGGGCGCTCGACAGGTCGAAACTCAGGGAGCAGGATGTCGTGGCAGGCATGGGGCACTCGTGTCGGCTTGACTCCCCTGCAGTAAAGACACTCCTGGCCGAGACCGCCATGATGTCGATCAACGATTGATTAAGGAGTTGCGAATGCTTGCCTTGCCGCGAACCCATGCCCGGCTGCCGGCCACCCTGGAGATCACCATCGTCGACGAGTATGGCGAGGCTCGGCGCCAGGCGATCGCCGCCGAGCGGGCCCTGACGGTCTACCTCAACAAGCGCGAGATCGTCACCCTGATGACCCTGGGTGCCGATCCGGAGGCCCTGGTGGTGGGCTATCTGCGCAATCAGGGGCTGGTGGCGGCCCGGGAGGACCTGGTTCAGGTGGCGGTGGACTGGGAGGTGGAGTCCGCCGCCGTGGTCACGCGTCATCCCCCCGAGGACCTGGAGGCGCGGCTGGCCACCCGCACCGTGACCACCGGCTGCGGCCAAGGCACCGTCTTCGGCCGGCTGCTGGAGAGCATCCCGCCCGCGCCGCCGGCGACGCGGTTACGGCAGTCGGTGCTCTATCGGCTGCTGGATAACCTGGGCGCCTACAACGCGACCTATCGCAGCGCCGGAGCCGTGCATGGCTGCGCCCTGTGCCGCCAGGAAACGGTGCTCGATTTCGTCGAGGACGTGGGGCGTCACAATGCGGTGGATACCCTGGCCGGGCGCCAGTGGCTGGAGGAGGCGGAGTCGACGGCGGCGGACATCTTCTATACCACCGGTCGCCTGACCTCGGAGATGGTGCTCAAGGTGGCCCAGATGGGCATCGGCGTGCTGGTCTCCCGCTCCGGGGTGACCCAGAAGGGCGTGGAACTGGCCAGTCGCTTCGGGGTGTTGCTGATCGCCCGGGCCAAGGGCAAGCATTTCCAGGCCATTCATGGCGAATCGCGGCTGGTGTTGGATGCGATGCCGCCGCGGCGTCCCGGGGATCGCCGCTGATCGCTTTCGGTGCAAATGTTTGATTTTCTGCACAAGACTGGTGCCGTATCGCCCCCGTTACCCCCGCGGATCCTCTTTAGGCTTCGGAATCTCCTCAGGCGCTTGTCTCTCCCTCGCTTGTCAATTATCTTTGTCGCCCGTGAAAGATAAGACACATAAACGTCGACAAAATTAAATTCTTACGATAATTCAAGTCTAGAGGCAGACACCCATGACGGATTCCCCTTCCGGAACCCAATTGACCCGCGTGCTGGCGCGCAAGGACGTGCTGGCGCTGGCCTTCGGCGCCATGATCGGCTGGGGCTGGATCGTGCTCACCGGCAGCTGGATTCAGTCCGCCGGCAGCCTCGGCGCCATCGCCGCCTTTATTCTCGGCGGTATCGCCATCGTGCTGGTGGGGCTGACTTACGCCGAGCTGGCCTCGGCCATGCCCCAGGTGGGCGGCGAGCATGTCTACAGCTATCGGGCACTCGGTCACTTCGCGTCCTTCTTCTGTACCTGGGCCATCGCCCTGGGCTATGTGAGCGTGGTGGCCTTCGAGGCGGTGGCGCTGCCCACCGTGGTGGAGCATCTCTTCCCCGGCTATGCGGTGGGTCAGCTGTGGACCATCGCCGGCTGGGACGTTCAGGCCACCTGGGTGGCGGTGGGCGTCGCCGGTTCGCTGGCGATGATGGCGATCAACTATGTGGGCATCCGCACCGCGGCCCTGGTGCAGAAGGTGGTCACCCTGTTGATCCTGGTGGTGGGCGTGATGTTTATCACCGGGGCGCTGTTCGAGGGGGAGCGGGCCACCATGGAGCCGCTGTTCAACACCTCCGAAGGGGTGATGGGCGGCATCATGATGGTGCTGATCATGGTGCCCTTTATGTTCGTCGGCTTCGATGTGATTCCCCAGGCCGCCGAGGAGATCAACCTGCCGTTCCGCGAGATCGGCCGGGTGCTGATGATCTCGGTGATCCTGGCGGTGTTCTGGTATGCGTTGATCATCCTCGGCACCTCCCTGATGCTGGACGCCGAGGCCCTGGGGGCCAGCTCCCTGGCGGTACCGGATGCCATGCAGGCGGTCTTCCAGGCCCCCTGGGCGGGTAACCTGATGGTGCTGGCGGGGATCGCCGGAATCATCACCAGCTGGAACGCCTTCTACGTGGGGGGCTCTCGGGCCATCTATGCCCTGGCTCACTCCGGGATGCTGCCGGCCTTCCTGGCCAAGCTGCACCCCAAGCATCGCACCCCCACTAATGCCATCCTGCTGATGGGACTGCTCTCCTGCATCGCGCCCTTCTTCGGACGGCCGGCGCTGGTATGGCTGGTGGTCGCCGGCGGCCTGGGGATCGTGATCGCCTACCTCTTCGTGTCGCTCTCCTTCGTGGTGCTGCGCCTCAAGGAGCCGGGCATGGCGCGTCCCTTCAAGGTGCGTCATGGCATGGCGGTGGGAGTGGTCGCCGTGCTGCTCTCCCTGGGCCTGATCGCCCTCTACCTGCCGGGTAGCCCCTCGGCCCTGGCGCCGGTGGAGTGGACCCTGTTCCTGGGGTGGATGGGGCTCGGCCTGGTGCTCTACGGCTGGTCCCGGGCGCGCTATGGCGTCGCCTTCAGCGACAAGATGATGTATCGCGAGCTGGCCGGCACCGCCCCCGATTCCGGGCGCTGATCCGCGCGCGTCGAAGCCAAAAGCCCCGGTCAATGACCGGGGCTTTTGCGTCCTGGGGGCAACGGCTCAGACCACGTCGCCCCGGGTACAGACCGAGAGCACCACGGCGTCCTCGTCGCTGACCGAGATCAGCGCATGCCCCATGTCGCTGTCGAAGTAGATGCTGTCGCCGCGCTCCAGGCGCAAGGGCTCATAGAACTCGGTGTAGAGCAGGATCTCGCCGTCGAGGACGATCAGAAACTCCTCGCCGTCATGGCGAACCCACTCGTGGAACTCCTCGAAGTGACGAGCCCGGACGATGGTCTTGAAGGGGATCATGCGCTTCTGCGCTAGCTGCCAGGAGAGCAGCTCGTGTTCGTAGGTGGGGGTCGGATGAAGCTGGCCTTCGCCGACCCGGGTGAGGTCTCGCCGCCCCAGGGTACGTTGTTGAGTCTTGGGGGGGCTGAGTAGCTGGGGCAGGTCGATGTTGAGGCCGGTGATCAGCTTCTGCACCGCGCTGAAGGTCGGCGAGATCTGGTCGTTCTCGATCTTCGACAGGGTGGAGCGGGCCAGGCCGGTACGCTGGCTGACGTCATCCAGGGTCCAGTGGTTGGCGAGACGGATCTCCTTGAGCCGCTCGCCGAGTCGCAGCGGCTCGACGAAGGCCTTGCGTCCCGAGGCGATACGCAGGGCGGCGGCCTGATCGGTGGTGGCGGTCATAGGGCGGGTTCACTATCGGAAAAAACTTTCCTCAAAGCGTACCATAGAACGCCCGCCGTCGTGGGGCGCTGCCTGTCCCCCGGCGACACCGGAATAGTCAGCGGCGTCGGTGTGGGTCAGCCCTCGAAGGGGAGTCCGAGCAGCGCCCGCACATGGGCCTCGGCGCAGCGGCCCAGGGAATCCAGGTCATAGCCGCCCTCGAGCACCGAGACCAGGCGGTTGTCGGCGAAGCGGGCGGCGATCTCCAGGGCGAAGCGGGTGACCCAGTCATAGTCGGCCTCGGTGAGGCAGAGTTCCGCCAAAGGATCGTCGCGGTGACCGTCGAAGCCCGCCGAGACCAGCACCAGCTCCGGCCGGAAGGCCTCCAGGGCCGGCCGCCAGTCGCGCTCGATGGCCGCCCGGAAGCGGGCGCCATCGCTGCCGGCGGGCAGCGGCGTATTGATCACGTTGGCGTACTCGGCCTTGAGGTAGCGCCAGGGATAGAGGGGGTACTGATAGCTGGAGCAGATCAGCACCCCGGGATCGTCCTTGAAGATGTCCACGGTGCCGTTGCCCTGATGGACATCGAAATCGAGGATGGCGATGCGCCGCGCCCCATACCGAGCCCGTGCATGGGCCGCCCCCACCGCCACGTTATTGAAGAAGCAGAAGCCCATGGCTTCGCCGGCCTCGGCGTGGTGCCCCGGCGGGCGCACCGCACAGAAAACGTTGTCGGCCTGGTGGCGGTAGACCTGGTCGACGCCGCGAATCACCGCGCCGGCGGCGACCCGGGCCGCATCGAGGCTGGCGGGATTCATCAGGGTGTCGCCGTCCAGGGAGATCACCCCCTGCTCGGGGACGCACTTGATCAGCGACTGCAGATGGCGGTGCGGATGCACCCGTTCGAGCTGCTCGTCGCTGGCCGGCTTGGCCTCGGACTGCATGGTCTGCTGGAGCAGGCCGCTCAGCGACAGCCGAGCCCGAATCGCCTCCAGGCGCAGCGGGCTCTCGGGATGCTCCGGCCCCATATGGTGGTCGAGACAGCGGGGATGGGTGATATAGGCGGTGATCATGGTGGGCTCCGGCCGGGACGCCCCACCTTAAACGCGGGTCGGCCTTGCATGACAGTGCCAATAAGTCGTACACAGGGGGCTGAGCGACGCGGGGGAATCAGCGGTGAGCACACGTTTTCTACGACACTTCTTCGAGCCGCGCAGCGTGGCAGTGGTCGGGGCCTCGGAGAAGCCCCACTCCATGGGCGGATTGGTGATCCGCAACCTGCTGGAGGGCGGCTTCCCGGGGCCGGTCTGGGCGGTCAATCGCAAGGGCTATGCCGGCGTGCACGGCCAGCCCTGCGTGGCGCGGATCGAGGCACTGCCGGAGGTGCCGGATCTCGCGGTGATCTGCACGCCGGTTTCGACCCTGCCCAAGCTGATCCGGCGCCTGGGGAGCTTCGGCGTCAAGGCCGCCCTGGTGCTCTCGGGGGGCTCCCACCTCGACGACGGCGCCGACGGCGAGGGCTCGATCCGCACGCGCATGCTGGCGGCGGCCCGTCCCTCGGGGATTCGCGTGCTGGGTCCGGAGTGCATGGGCATCGTGGTGCCCGGGCGGCGCCTCAACGCCACCTACGCCGGCCAGCCGGTCAAGGCCGGGAAGGTGGCCTACCTGGGGCAGTCCGGCATGCTGGGCAATGCCATGATCGATTGGGCGGCGGGGCGCGGCATCGGCTTCTCGCACCTGGTGACCCTGGGCGACAGCGTCGATGTGCTGCTCCCCGACCTGATCGACTACATCAACCAGTACGCCCCGGCCCAGGCGCTGCTGCTGCACCTGGAGCGCATCCACGACGCCCAGCACTTCATGACCGCCCTGCGCGAGGCCTCGCGACATCGCCTGGTGCTGGCCATCAAGAGCGGCCGCACCGCGGCCTCGGACCTCTCGGGGCTCTTGCCTACCCCCGGGGTGGCCAATCGCGACGTCATCTTCGATGCGGCGCTGGCGCGGGCCGGGGTGGTCCGGGTCAACGATTCCGATGAGCTCTTCGATGCCCTGGAGACCCTGTCGCGGATGAAGCCGCTGCGCGGCGACCGCCTGGCCATCGTCGCCAATGGCCTGGGGCCGGCGATGTTGGCCATCGACAAGCTGATCAGCGCGGGGGGACACCTGGCCGAGTTCACCGATGCGACCCGCGAGGCGCTGCTGGCGGCGGATTTCGACATGACCCTGCCGGGACGCAACCCGGTGGACCTGGGCAGCGATGCGACCCCGGAGCGCCTGGTGGAGGCGCTGGCGCTGGTGGCCGCCGATGCCAACGTGGACGCGGTGCTGGTGGTGCATGCGCCGACCCGGCTGGCGCCGGCCAAGGCCACCGCCGAGGCGCTGATCGCCAACCGCAGGCGCTTCCGGCGCAACCTGCTGACCAGTTGGATGGGCCTGGAGGAGGCCATGGCGGCCCGCCATGAATGCCACCTGGCGGGGCTGCCCACCTATATGTCGCCGGAGAAGGCGGTCAAGGCCTTTATGCATATGGTCGACTATCAGCGGGTCCAGGCGCTGCTCCAGGAGACCCCGCCGAGCCTGCCCTTCACCACCTCGGCGGCGAGTCGCGACCGTTGCCGGACGCTGATCGATCGCGCCTGGGACGCCGGACGCCGGCGCCTGAGCCATAGCGAAACCGCCCGGGTGCTGTCCGCCTACGGCATCGAGGCGGCGCCGTCCCGTTATCCCACCACGGCGGAGGAGGGCGAGGCGGCGGCCGCCGAGCTCGAGGGGCCCCTGGCCCTGAAGGTGGTGCATGACCATAACTGCACCCCCTTCCGCTACCGGCGTCATCCCCACAAGCTCTCCGCCGGCCTGTTGCAGGACCTGGAGAGCCCTGCTCAGGTGGCCGAGGGCATGCGTCGACTGGCCGACAAGGTGGCGGAGAAGTTCCCCGACAGCCCGCTCCACGAGTTCTGCCTTCAGCCTATGCAGCGTGGCAAGCACTCCATGCAGCTGTGTGCCGGCATCACCCGGGACCCGGTGTTCGGCCCGGTCATCCTCTTCGGCATCGGCGGTTACAAGGTCAACGTCCTGGCGGATCGTCAGGTGGCGCTGCCGCCGCTCAATATCACCCTGGCCGACGACCTGATTCAGCGCACCCATGCCGCGCGGCTGATTCGCGAGCACTCCCGGGACCCGGAACGCGACCTGGAGCGACTGCGCCGCCTGCTGGTGCAGCTCTCCCAGCTGGCCGCCGACCTGCCGCGGCTGCAGGGGCTGGAGATCAACCCCCTGGTGCTCAATCGCGATGGCATGGTGGCGGTGGACTTCGCCATGGACCTGGGGACGCCGGCGCGTCACGCCATCATGCCCTACCCGGAGGAGCTACGGGAGTGGCTGACCCTGCCCAATGGTATGCAGGTGGAGGTGCGGCCGATCCGCGCCGAGGATGCGCCGCTGATCACCGGCTTCCACACCCAACTCTCCGAGGAGAGCATCCGCTTTCGCTACTTCCACAACAAGGCGTCGCTGACCCAGCGCGATCTCTCGATGCTGGCGCATATCAACTACGATCGGCAGATGGCCTTTATCGCCGAGCGCCATGGCGAGGACGGCGACAAGGAGATGCTGGGGGTGGTGCGGGTCTGGAACGACCCGGACAATATTCGTACCGAATTTTCCATCATCATCCGCGATGACCTCCAGGGACAGGGCCTGGGCAGCCTGCTGATGAACAAGATGATTCGCTACTGCAAGGGGGTGGGGACCCTGGAGATGGTGGGGCAGATCATGGTGGACAATCATCCCATGCGGGCGCTGATGAAACACCTGGGCTTCCGGCTGCGCTACAACATGGAAGAACAGGTGGTCGATGCCACCTTGCGCCTGAATGAGCCGAGCAGCGAGTGGCAGCGTCATCGCCTGGAGAGTCAGCCGGATTAAAAGCCGCGACGGCCACCCTGGAGCGGCCGTCGACATCTGGTGAGCTCCTCAGGGGGCCAGGCGCACCTTGCTCCACTGGCCGTCACGCAGGCTGTAGCGCACCCGGTCGTGAAGGCGGCTGGGCTGTCCCTGCCAGAATTCGATCATCTCGGGGATGACCCGATAGCCGCCCCAGTTGGCCGGGCGCATCACCGGCTGGCCGTCATAGGCCTGCTCGAAGCGACTCTGACGCTCCTCCAGCCACTCCCGGTCGGGAATCTCCACGCTCTGGGTGGCGATCCAGGCGCCCAGCTGGCTACCCCGCGGGCGGCTGGCGAAGTATTGATCCGACTCTTCGGGGCTGACCTGGCTCACCGGGCCCTCGATGCGCACCTGGCGATCCAGTTTGGGCCACCAGAAGACCAGGGCGGCATGGGGCACATTGGCCAGCTCGCTGCCCTTGTGACTGTGGTAGTTGGTATAGAAGCACAGGCCCGTGTCGTCGATGCCCTTGAGCAGCACGATGCGCGCGTGAGGCAGCCCTTGGCTGTCCACCGTGGCCAGGGTCATGGCGTTGCCGTCCTCGCCTTCGGTGTCGAGTGCCAGGGCCAGCCACTCCTCGAACAGGGGCATCGGCACGTCGGGAGTTGCCGTAGTATCCAGCCGTCCCCCTTCATAGTCGCGACGGATATCGGCGATATTGCGTGTCATGGTGGTCTCCTTGAAGTCTCTTACAGGGTCGCTGGTTGTCGAGGCAAGCTCAACAGCCGCCGAATCGATCAGGGGGTCGTCCCCTATCTTAAGGGCTCCGGTCCAACGGGACCATGACCATATCGGTTACGGTACCGATTACGGTGATCACGGCCCCTCGGCGTGATCTGAACCTCAGGGGCGGAAGCCCAACTGGACCATGGCCATATAGCTTGCGGTGCCGATCACGATGGAGAGCAGGGCATTACGCCGCCAGTGATGCAGGATGACCACCACCAGTGCGGCCAGCAGCATCGGCCAGCCATTCGGCGCCGCATTGAGGCGGCCATCGATCAGGGGGCGAAAGTCGCGAAGGGCATAGATCACCAGGATCAGCATGACCGCCGGCGGCAGGTAGCGGCCCAGATGCAGGATCAATGGATGATCGGCCTGGCGCGCCAGGGCCACGAAGGGGAGCAAGCGTGTCGCAAAGGTGGCGAGGGCGCAGACGGCAATAAAGGCCAGCAAGGCGGTCAGGCTCATGCGTCGGCCTCCCGGTAGTAGCGGTAATGCCCCAGCAGCAGCAGGGTGGCGGCGCCGATGGCTCCCAGTAGCAGATGACGTTCCGGCAGCACGAATAGGGCGGCCAGGCCGCAGAGCAGGGCGATCACGAAGGGCAGGCCCCGGCGCAGGCGCCGGGCCTGTTCCAGGGTCAGGACGATAAACAGCGCGGTCAGGGCGAACTCGATGCCGCGGCTATCGAAGGCGAGGCCCGTGCCGATGGCGGCGCCCAGGGCCGACCCCAGCACCCACCACAGCTGATTGAGCAGACTGATACGCAAGGCCTGGGCATGGTCCAGGGCGGCGCCCTGGCTGGTCAGCAGCGAGTAGGTCTCATCGGTCAGGGCGAAGATCAGGTAGGGCTTGCGCCAGCCGGCACCCGAGAAGGGCTGCAGTAGCGACAGACCATAGAAGAGATGTCGGGAGTTGAGCATCAGGGTGGCGACCGCCAGCTCCAGCAGACCGGCACCGGCGCCCAGCAGCGCCACCGCCAGGAACTGGCCGGCGCCGGCATAGATCACCAGGGACATCAGCAGGACGCCCCATAGCGGCACCCCCACGTCGATGGCCAGGATGCCATAGGCCGCGCCCAGGGGCAGGTAGCCGAACATGACCGGCAGGGTCGTGGAGAAGGCCGATTTCCATGGCCTGTCTTGGGGCATCGCCTAACCTCCCTGTGAGTCGTCGCGAGGACCCCATTATATACGGTGGTTAATGTATTTTCTGGATGGATCACCCGAGAAACTCGCGCTAATCCGATATATCGAAGGAATATATCGGATAGCATCAGTGTCTTTTCCGGGTTAGTCCTGGCCGCGTAGTTGGCGGCTGCGAAAGCGGGCATAGCCGGTGGCGCCGACGAACAGCGTCAGCGCGGCGACGACGATGGCCAGGCCCAGCACCCCCAATCCCGGCAGGATGGCGATATTCACGCCCATCATGAAATAGAGCAGGCTGACGAAGGCGAGCCAGGCGTGGCCCCGCGGGCGACCGGAGATCAGGCTGGGCAGGAAGAGCAGCAGTGGCAGCAGATAGATCAGCATGGCGAGTGGGCTATTGCCTCCCTGCAGCCGCCAGCCGGCCAGGGCCAGCAGCAGGGCCAGGACGGCGAAGCTGCCCAGTACCAGGCGGCGACTGCCACGGGTCAGGTGATCCAGGCCGCGGCGGGCTTCCCAATGTTCCAGGGCGCGTCTCATCGGGCACCCTCCAGGGCCAGGGCGAGGCGGGCCAGGCGGCGCCCCTGGGCAAAGGCGAGGTTACGCTCCGCCTCGTCGAGGGGACGGTCGCTGCGCTGGCCGGCCAGATGACTGGCGCCATAGGGGGTGCCCCCGGCGGTAGTGGTGTAGAGCTCGGTCTCGCTATACGGGAGGCCGGCATAGACCATGCCATGGTGCAGCAGCGGCAGCAGCATGGTGATCAGGGTGCTCTCCTGACCGCCGTGCAGGCTGGATGTGGAGGTGAAGGCGGTGGCCGGCTTGTCGATCAGGGCCCCGCCGACCCACAGCTCGCTGGTGGTATCGATGAAATGCTTGAGGGGAGCGGCCATATTGCCGAAGCGGGTCGGGCTGCCCAGCGCCAGGGCGGTGCAGTGGCGCAGGTCGTCCAGGCTGGCGTAGACGGCGCCCTCGTCGGGGATCTCGGGGGCTACCGCCTCGCAGGTGGGTGAGACCGGCGGCACGGTCCTGAGGCGGGCGGTGATGCCCGACCGGGACTCCACGCCGGCGGCGATCTGCTCGGCCAGGGCGCGGGTGGCACCCTGGCGGGAATAGTAGAGGATCAGCACATAGGGGAGGGTGTCAGGCATCGGGACTCCGCATACAGGAAATGACGGCGAGGGGCGATCAGTCGAGCAGGGCGAGGATCGCTTCGGGGGGACGGCCGATGATGGCTCTATCGCCACGATCGGCGATGGGACGCTGCATCAGCTTGGGAGTCTCGGCGATGGCGGCGATCACCGTCTCGAGATCGCTGGCCTCCTGGCCCAGGGCCTTCCATTCGGCCTCGTTGCTGCGCAGCAGGGCACCGGCATCATCGACTCGTCCGGCCAGCTCGCGCAGGGCCTGAGCATCCAGGGGATCGTCCAGGTAGCGATGGACCCGAAACTCGACGCCGCGGGCCTCCAGCAACGCCAGGGCTTCCCGGGACTTGGAGCAGCGGGGATTGTGATAGAGGGTGATCATCGGTGATGGCCTCGCAAGGGAATCAGTGGGTTGGCGGCTATTGTAGGGAGGGGCTCGGACCCTCACAAGGCACCGATATGGAAGAACCCCTCATTTATACCGTTATCTTGTTTGCCGCCACACCATCCCCACGGCCTCGGGCTAGTCGAGTCGTCGATAGACCCAGGCAGGCCTGCCATCGGCGAGGGGCAGGGCGATCCGCTCATAGCGAATTCCCAGCCGCTCGTAGCGATCGAGCCGCGCCAGCTCCTCGGCATCGACACGCAGCACGAGCCCCTCGACGCCGGCATCGGCATCGCGGTGGATATCGAGCCCATCGCGCCGATAGCCAGGCAGGCGGGCCGGCGCGGGATCGCCACTGCGTCCATAGATCAGCCAGCGCAGCGGCGCGTGGCGCAAGGTGCCATAGACGAAGACCCGGTGCTCGCCGGCGGCGATCGGCGCCAGATCCTGTGGTGGGGCGTAACCGAAGGGGCTCAACAGCGTCCACCAGAGATACCCCGTGACCAGCAGTGGCAGACCCAGGAGTCCGGTCAGCAGATAGCGTAGCGGCATGGAATCGTCTCGTGAGGCAGGAGGGTGACAAGGGACTCCCCACGGGGGTTACCATAGGGATCGGGTCTCAAGGAGGCAATCGCCATGGGTCAGGAAACCGAAGATTTTCGCCATCTGATAGGGGACGTGGAGCCGCTGCGCCGTGGTCAGGGGCGTGCCGACCCGGGACACCGTCGCCGCCCGCCCAGCGAGGCACAGTTGGCTCGGCGTCGCGACGCCGAGGCGGCCGGGGAGGAGAGCAACTTCCTCACCGACGACTTCGTCGAGCCACTGGGTGCCTGGGATCCACTGAACTATCGCGGGGATGGCATCCAGACCGGGGTCATGGATCGCCTGCGCCAGGGCGGCTATGCGTCACAGGCGCAGTTGCACCTGATCAAGGTCCCCCTGGAACGCTGTCGCCGGGAGCTGTTCGGTTTTATTCGCGATGCCGAGGCCCACGACCTGCGCTGCCTGCTGATCGTGCATGGCCGGGGACAACGCGATGACAGCCCCGCCAACCTGCGCCGCGCCTACCTCGACAAGTGGCTACGCCAGTTCGCTTCGGTACAGGCCTTCGCCTCCGCCCAGCCGCAGCATGGGGGACTGGGGGCCACCTATGTGCTGTTGCGCAAGAGTGAGCGGGCCCGGGCCGCCAACCGGGAGCGGCAGCAGAAGCGCCGCGGTTAAGGCGCTGACCACCAACGACATGGCCCCGGCAAGTGCCGGGGCCATGTCGCGTCTGGCATTGCCTGAACTCGCTCAGGCGCCGCCGTTCTCCCGCAGGCGGCGCTCGAAGAGCGCCTCCTGGCTGTCCACCGCCGGCTGGTAGCTGACGCTGAAGGCCCCCAGGGCACGCAGGGCATCGTCCAGGTGCTGATCCTCGCGCAGGGCCAGGGCGTCGAAGCCGCAGCGGCTCATATAGTAGAGCTGATCCACCAGCACATCGCCGATGGCGCGCACCTCGCCATCATAGCCGTAACGCTCGCGCAGCAGCCGCGCCAGGCTGTAACCGCGGCCGTCGGTGAAGGCCGGGAAGTCGATGGCGATCAGCGGCGCCGGCGCCAGGCGCTCGGCCAGCTCCGGCGTCAGCTCGGTGTCGCTGGGCAGCCAGGGGGCCAGGCCCTCGTCGGCGGCGGCGTCCAGCCACAGGGCCAGGGGCACGATCACCGGGCGCCGGGTCGGCAGGGCCTCGGCATGGCGGGACAGGGCCCAGTCATCCTGTTCCGGTTGACCCAGCTTGATCAGGGTCTGGGCGTGCTCGAGTTGAGTGTCAGGCATAGACCCGCTCCTTGAAGGGCTTGAGACCGATACGGCGATAGGTGTCCAGGAAGGTCTCGTCATCGTGGCGACGCTCGACGAAGACCTTGAGCACCTTGTCGATCACCTCCGGCACGTCCTCGCGGAAGAAGGAGGGGCCGAGGATCTTGCCCAGGGAGGCGTCGTCGCTGGCGTTGCCCCCCAGCGAGATCTGGTAGTACTCCTCGCCCTTCTTGTCGACGCCGAGGATGCCGATATGCCCCACGTGGTGGTGACCACAGGCGTTCATGCAGCCGGAGATATTGAGGTCCAGGGGGCCCAGATCGTAGAGGAAGTCGAGATCCTCGAAGCGCTCCTGCAGCGCCTGGGCGATGGGAATCGACACCGCATTGGCCAGGCCGCAGTAGTCGCCGCCGGGGCAGCAGATGATGTCGTTGAGGGTCCCGACGGTGGGATTGGCCATGCCGAGTTCGTCGAGCTCCCGCCACAGGGCCTCGAGCTCGTCCGCCGGTACGTCGGAGAGCACCAGGTTCTGCTCGTGGGTGACCCGCACCTCACCGAAGCTGTAGCGCTCGGCGAGATCCGCCACGGCGTCGAGCTGGTCGGCGGTCACGTCGCCGGGAGCATGCTCGCGGCGCTTCAGGGAGAGGGTGACCGCCTGATAGCCGGACACCTTGTGGTCGGTGACATTATTGGTGACGAAGCGGCCGAAGGCGCGGTTCTCGGCGCGCAGTGCCTCGACGGCGGCGATGGCGTCCTCGGCCACCGGGCGGCGCTCCGGCTCGACGAAATGGGCGCGGGCGGCCTCCACGGCCTCCTGGGTCAGGGTCTGGGGACCATCCTTGAGGTGAGCCCACTCGGCGTCGACACGACGGCGGAACTCCTCGATGCCCAGGGCCTTGACCAGGATCTTGATGCGCGCCTTGAACTTGTTGTCGCGGCGACCGAACTGGTTGTAGACCCGCACGCAGGCCTCCAGGTAGGTCAGCAGGTGCTGCCAGGGCAGGTCCTCGCGTACCACGTCACCGATCATCGGCGTACGGCCCAGGCCGCCGCCGGCCAGTACCTTGACCCGCAGCTCGCCCTGATCGTCGTGCCACAGGCGCAGGCCGATATCGTGGACCTGGATGGCGGCCCGGTCGGCGGCGGCGCCGGTCACGGCGATCTTGAACTTGCGCGGTAGGAAGGCGAATTCCGGGTGCAGGGTCGACCACTGACGAATCAGCTCGCACCAGGGGCGGGGATCCTCCACCTCGTCCCGGGCGATGCCGGCGAACTGGTCGCTGGTGGTGTTGCGAATGCAGTTGCCGCTGGTCTGGATGGCATGCATCTGTACTTCGGCGAGCTCGGCGAGGATCTCCGGCACGTCCTCCAGCGCCGGCCAGTTGAGCTGCAGGTTCTGGCGGGTGGTGAAGTGGGCATAGCCGCGATCATAGCGGCGGGTGATCTCGCCCAGGCGACGCAGCTGGGTCGCGGAGAGCATGCCGTAGGGGATGGCGATGCGCAGCATGGGCGCATGCTTCTGGATATAGAGCCCGTTCTGCAGGCGCAGCGGGCGGAATTCCTCTTCCGGCAGACGCCCGGCCAGGTGGCGCGCCATCTGGTCACGGAACTGGGCGACGCGTTCGTCGACGAGCGTCTGATCGTAGGTGTCGTACCGATACATTCAGGGGTGTCCTGCTAGTCGGGGCCAAAAATAGGGTGCCTTGTGCTGGCACCTTACTCCTCTCTCTTTATTCTATGAAAGAATAAATGATCATAGAATTTTATTAAAGAGTTATTAAAGGGAGCCGGGGCCACTAGATCACCAGGCGCTGCCAGCGTCGTCGTTGCCAGATCAGCGCGAAGCAGGCCGAATTGAAGCAGCGATAGCCGAGCTGCACCCACCAGATGCCGATCAGTCCCTGCTCCAGCACCACCCCGACCCACCAGGCCAGGGGCAGGAAGACCAGCCACTGGGTGGCCAGGGTCAGGGTCATCACGGTGCGGTTGGCCCCGGCCCCCAGTAACGCCTGGCCCAGGACCAGGGCGGCGGCATCCAGCACGATCATCAGGGCGGTCAGCCGCAGGGGCAGCCGGCCCATGTCGATCAGCGCCGGGTCATGCAGGAAGAGCGACAGCACCGCCTCGGGGAACAGCAGCATGGGCAGGGCCAGGGTCGCCAGGCAGGGCCAGGCCAGGCGCACCACGTCCCAGCCCCAGCGATGGGCGTCTCCGAGGGCCTCGCGGCCCATGGCCTGGCCCACCAGGCTGAGGGCGGCCAGGCCCAGGCCGATCCCGGGCAGGATCAGCAATAGCGACAGGTTCACCAGCACATGGCCCACCGCTACGCTGGCGGTGTCGAGCTGACCGAGGATCCAGAACAGCACCGCATAGCCCGCCGCGAACCACAGTTGCTGGAAGGAGTGGGGGGTGGCCAGGCGCAGGGTGGTGGCCAGGATGGCCGGCCGGGGCCAGCGCCGGGGGCCGACGCGAGGCCCCAGATGTCGGCGGCTGACCCATGCCCAGAGGGCCACGCCCATCAGCAGCGAGGCGGTGGTACCGGCGCCGGCGCCGGCGGCCTCCAGGCGCGGCAATCCCCAGTGGCCGAAGATCAGGCCGATACTGGCCAGCACATTGACCGCATGCATCGCCAGGATGATGCGCAGGTAGATGCCGGTGCGCTGGATGCCGTTCCAGTAGCCGCGAAAGCAGAAGATCATCGCCACCGGCACCAGGGAGAGCACTCGCCAGCGGAAGTAGCTCACCGCCTCGGCGTGCACGGCCACCTCCTGGTTGATCCACCCCAGCAGCCGGGGGGCCTGCCAGAAACAGAGCAGTGTCAGGGGGCCGGCCACCAGCAGGGCGATCAGCAGGCCCGCCCCCAGGGGATGGGCGCGACCGCCCCAGTCCCCCTCGCCGTGGCGCCGGGCGGTCTGGGCCTGGACCCCGGAGGAGAGGCCGAAGACCACGGCGGTGATCAGGAAGATCGCATAGCCGCCGATGCCGACGCCGGCCAGGGGCGCCTCGCCGAGGCTGCCCACCAGGGCGGCGTCGATCAGGTTGAGCAGGCTCTGGGAGAGCATACCGGCGATGATCGGCAGGGCGAGGCGCAGGATGGTCTGGCGGCGGGTCGACTCGGGAAGCATCGGCTCTCGTCGGCTGAGCGGCCCGGCGACTCAAGAGTCGCCGGGCCGGGCGGCTCAGGCGGGGTCGTAGGAGAGCACCGGCGCCAGCCAGCGCTCCAGCTCGGCAAGCGACATGGCCTTGCGTTCGGCCAGTGCCTCGACCTGGTCGCGGGTGATCTTGCCAGTGGAGAAGTACTTCGACTGGGGGTGGGCGAAGTACCAGCCGGCCACCGCCGCCGCCGGCCACATGGCGAAGTTCTCGGTGAGGGCCAGGCCGCTGTGGGTCTCGGCCTCGAGCAGGCGGAAGAGGGTCGCCTTCTCGGTATGGTCGGGGCAGGCGGGGTAGCCCGGCGCCGGGCGGATGCCCTGGTACTGCTCGGCGATCAGCGCCTCGTTGTCGAGGGTCTCCTCGGGCACATAGCCCCAGTACTCCTTGCGGACCCGCTCGTGGATGCGCTCGGCGAAGGCCTCCGCCAGGCGGTCGGCCAGGGCCTGGACCAGGATGGCGTTGTAGTCGTCGCCGGCGGCCTCGTAGGCCTTGCTGAGTTCCTCCACCCCGTGGCCGGCGGTGACCGCGAAGCCGCCGATCCAGTCCGGCTTGCCGCTCGGCTCTCCATTCGCGTCATAACGGGGGGCGATAAAGTCTGCCAGGCTGTAGCAGACACCATCGCGGTTCTTGGTCATCTGCTGGCGAATATGGTGCAGCCGCTCGACCACCTCGCTACGCGACTCGTCCGCGTAGACCTCGATGACGTCGTCGTCGACGCTGTTGGCCGGCCACAGGCCGATCACGCCCCGGGCCTGGATGCGCTTCTCGTCGATCAGCTTGGCGAGCATCTTCTGGGCATCGGCGAAGAGGCTGCGGGCCGCCTCGCCGACTACCTCGTCCTCGAGGATCCTCGGGTACTTGCCGGCCAGTTGCCAGCTCATGAAGAAGGGCGTCCAGTCGATGCGCTCCACCAGCTCCGCCAGGTCGTAATCGTCGAAGACGGTGAGGCCCGGGGCGCGGGGCGCCGGCGGCGTATAGCCGGCCCAGTCGATGGCGAACTTGCGCGCCCGCGCCTCAGCATAGGAGAGGTCGGCGGCCTTGGGGCGACGCTTGGCGTTGCGTTCGCGTACCTTCTCGTATTCGGCGCGGATCTCCGCCACATAGGCCTCCTTGAGGCCCGGGGAGAGCAGCTTGCCGGCCACGCCCACGGCCCGGGAGGCGTCGGTGACATAGATCACCGGATGCTCGTAGCCGGGCTCGATCTTCACCGCGGTATGCGCCTTGGAGGTGGTGGCGCCGCCGATCAGCAGCGGGAGCTCGAAGCCCTGGCGCTGCATCTCCTTGGCCACGTGGACCATCTCGTCCAGCGACGGGGTGATCAGCCCGGAGAGGCCGATGATATCGGCGTTCACTTCCCGGGCGGTCTGCAGGATCTTCTCCGCGGGCACCATCACGCCCAGGTCGATCACCTCGTAGTTATTGCACTGCAGGACCACGCCGACGATGTTCTTGCCGATATCGTGGACGTCGCCCTTGACCGTGGCCATGACGATCTTGCCCTTGGCCTGGGTCTCCTCGCTCTTCTCCGCCTCGATAAAGGGGATCAGGTAGGCCACCGCCTGCTTCATCACTCGTGCCGACTTGACCACCTGGGGCAGGAACATCTTGCCGGCGCCGAAGAGGTCGCCGACCACGTTCATGCCGTCCATCAGCGGCCCTTCGATCACCTCGATGGGGCGTGCCGCGGCGGCCCGGGCCTCCTCGGTGTCCTCCTCGATATAGGCGGTGATGCCCTTGACCAGGGCGTGCTCGATGCGCTTGTTGACCGACCAGGAGCGCCACTCCAGGTCTTCCTTCTTGGCGCCGCCGGAGCCGTCGCCCTTGTACTTGTCGGCCAGGTCGAGGAGCCGCTCGGTGCCGTCGGAGCGACGGTTGAGGACCACGTCCTCCACCGCCTCGCGCAGCTCCTCCGGCAGGTCATCGTAGACCGCCAACTGGCCGGCGTTGACGATGCCCATGGTCAGGCCGGCGCGAATGGCGTGGTAGAGGAACACTGAGTGAATCGCCTCGCGCACCGGGTTGTTGCCGCGGAAGGAGAAGGAGACGTTGGAGACGCCGCCGGAGACCATGGCGTGGGGCAGGTGCTCGCTGATCCACTGGGTCGCCTCGATAAAGTCCACGGCGTAGTTGTCATGCTCCTCGATGCCGGTGGCGATGGCGAAGATATTGGGGTCGAAGATGATGTCTTCCGGCGGGAAGCCGATCTCGTCCACCAGCAGCCGATAGGCGCGCTCGCAGATCTCGGTCTTGCGGGCGAAGGTGTCCGCCTGGCCGGTCTCGTCGAAGGCCATCACCACCACCGCGGCCCCGAAGCGCCGGCACTTGGTGGCCTGCTCGCGGAAGGCGACCTCGCCCTCCTTGAGGGAGATGGAGTTGACCACGGCCTTGCCCTGGACGCACTTGAGGCCCGCCTCGATGATCTCCCACTTGGAGGAGTCGATCATGATCGGCACCCGGGCGATATCCGGCTCCCCGGCGATCAGGTTGAGGAAGCGCACCATCGCCTCTTCGGACTCGAGCATGCCCTCGTCCATGTTGATATCGATGACCTGGGCGCCGCTCTCCACCTGCTCCAGGGCCACCTCCAGGGCGGTGGTGTAGTCCTCCTCCTTGATCAGTCGCTTGAAGCGGGCGGAGCCGGTGACATTGGTGCGCTCGCCGACGTTGACGAACAGCGAGTCCGCCTCGATGTTGAAGGGCTCCAGCCCCGAGAGGCGACAGGCCCGGGGGCGCTCCGGCACCGCCCGGGGAGCGGTCTCGCGCACCGACTCGGCGATGGCGCGGATATGTTCCGGGGTCGAGCCGCAGCAGCCGCCGATGATATTGACCAGGCCGCTGGCGGCGAACTCGGCGACGATGGCCGCCATCTCCTCCGGGGTCTGGTCGTATTCGCCGAACTCGTTGGGCAGGCCGGCATTGGGGTGGGCGGAGACGAAGGTGTCGGCCTTGTTGGAGAGCTCTTCCAGGTAGGGGCGCAGCTCTTCCGCGCCGAGGGCGCAGTTGAGGCCCACCGAGAGCGGCTGGGCATGGCGGATCGAGTTCCAGAAGGCCTCGGTGGTCTGGCCGGAAAGGGTCCGGCCGGAGGCATCGGTGATGGTCCCGGAGATCATCACCGGCAGGCGCTCGCCGCGAGCCTCGAAGAGCTCCTCCAGGGCGTAGATGGCCGCCTTGGCGTTGAGGGTATCGAAGATGGTCTCGATCAGGATCAGGTCGCTGCCGCCCTCCACCAGGGCCTCGGCGGCCTCCAGGTAGTTCTCGCGCAGCTGGTCGAAGGTGACATTGCGCTTGGCCGGGTCATTGACGTCCGGCGACAGGGAGGCGGTGCGCGAGGTGGGCCCCAGCACCCCGGCCACATAGCGGGGCACCCCGGTCTCCGCGGCCACGGCATCGCAGACCTGGCGGGCCAGGCGCGCCGACTCGCGGTTGAGCTCGGGGACCAGGTCTTCCATGCCGTAGTCGGCCTGGGAGAGGCGGGTGCTGTTGAAGGTGTTGGTCTCGACGATCTCGGCGCCGGCCTCCAGGTACTCCCGGTGGATACGGCCCACCAGGTCGGGGCAGGTCAGCGCCAGCAGGTCGTTATTGCCCTTGAGGTCGCTGGGCCAGTCGGCGAAGCGGGTGCCGCGGAAATCGCTCTCGTCGAGGCTGGCGTTCTGCAACATGGTGCCCATGCCGCCATCGAGAATCAGGATGCGGCGTGTCAGGGTATCCAGGAGGGTGGCGATACGGGCGTTCGGGGCAGCCATGGTCGGGGATCGTCTCCAGCGGTTCCAGCGTCTTTTTCTGTGCGGGCGGCGAAGCCACCAGGGCTCGCGCGACCCGCTATCTTATCAGAAGCCTGGCTGTCCCGGGCAGGGGGTGGGGTATACCCCAGTAAAAAGCTCGGGATTGTGTCGCCCGGGAGTTTTCCTTACCATGGCCCCATAATGACCGTGCCTACCAGGATTCTTGCCCCATGAGCCAGAGCATCCAGATTACCGATAGCGCCCAGGAGTACCTCGCCGAACTGCTGGAAAAGCAGAATGTCGAGGGCATCGCGGTGCGCATCTTTATCACCCAGCCCGGCACCCCCTATGCCGAGACCTGCCTGGCCTACTGCCGCCCCGGCGAGGAGGAGCCCAGTGACGAGCTCCTGGAGCTCGATAAGATTCGCGTCTACCTGGACAAGCACAGCCTGGCGTTCCTCGACGAGGCGGTGGTGGACTTCAATGCCGACCGCATGGGCGGGCAGCTGACCATCAAGGCGCCCAACGCCAAGATGCCCAAGGTCAATGCCGACAGCCCCCTGGAGGATCGCGTCAACTACG
Organism: Halomonas sp. NCCP-2165; assembly: GCF_023708045.1. NCBI lineage: Bacteria > Pseudomonadati > Pseudomonadota > Gammaproteobacteria > Oceanospirillales > Halomonadaceae > Halomonas > Halomonas sp. NCCP-2165. The sequence goes on along the minus strand of NZ_BRCY01000002.1, from coordinate 21,737 downwards.
TCCTCTATAGCGAGATCAATCCGGGGCTGGCCGCCCATGGCGGCGAGATCAAGCTGGTCGAGCTTACCGAGGAGAAGGTGGCGGTACTGGCCTTCGGTGGCGGCTGCCAGGGCTGCGCCGCCGTGGACCTGACCCTCAAGGAAGGTGTCGAGAAGACCCTGCTCGAGCGCATTCCCGAGCTCGCTGGGATCCGTGACGTGACCGACCATACGGATACCAGCCAGGCCTACTATCGCTAAGGTGGTCGACTAGTCACCTCCGGCAAGGCCGCCCTCGGGCGGCCTTGTTGCGTTATACGCCACCTTACTCCCGGCGCCCGCTACCTAATAGACGAAGGGCGGCAGGGAGTCCTCGGCCAGTCGCGCCTGAAGCGCCGTCAGTTGGCCTTGCAAGGCTTCTAGCTGCCCCTTGAGGGCCGCGCTCTCGCTCTCGCGGGCCGCCAGCAGGGCCTCGAGGCGCGCCTCCCCTTCGCGCCTGGCCTGAACTTCGGCCTGCCGTTGTTGCTCTGACCGCTCGGCCTGCTGCTGTGCCTCCTGCCTCGCCTGCTCCGCCTCGGCGGCGAGCCGTCGCTGCTCGTCCAGTTGGCTGTCCAGGCGGCTCAGCCGCGCCTCCAGGCGCTGGTGACGTTCGCGGTGCTGCTTGTCGTCGGCCTGACGCTGCTGACGCGCCTCGTCGAGCAGCGCCATCAGCCGCGACTCGGCGGCTTCATGGCGCTGCTCCTCCTGAACCAGTTGCCGGCGATGCGCCGCGGCCTGTTCGGTCAGGGCCTGCTGGTGGGCGGCCTCTCGGGTCTCGAGCTCCCCACGCAGGCGGGTCGCCTCCGCCTTCCACTCCTCCCGCTCACTGCCCGACCGCTGCTCGGCTAGCCGGGCCTGATCCCGCTCGGCTTCCAGCCGCGCGGCCTGGGCGCCCAGTTCTTCCAGGCGTGCCAGGGCGCGATTGAGCTGCTCGGCCAGGGTCGATTCCCGCTGGGCGGCATCCTCCGCCTCCCGACGTGCCTGACCCGCCGCCTCCCGGGCCTCGGCCACGCGCCGATCCGCTTCCTCCCGGTAATGGCTCAGGGCCTGATTGGCGCTCTCCTGGGCCTCGCTCCAGAGCTCCGCCATGCCGCGCTGCAGGACCTCGGGCAGGGCCTGGGTGGGCGGGGTGTCGCGATTGGTCTCGCGGCGGGCGCGCCACTCCCGCAGATGATCGCTGATGGTGGTAAAGCTGCCGGTGCCCAACACCTCCCGCACCTTCTGAACGCTGGGGGTCTCCTGGCGCTGCAGCAGGGTGTCGATGGCCCGCTGCACATCCTCGTACTGCACGCCGCTTCGTGCCATCTCGTCTCTCCTGTCGATTCCGGGCGCCGCCTGGGACGGCCTGGGCGCAGCTTAGCGTCTCGCCGGGGGCTTGGGAAGCTCTTTTACATATTACGTAATGCGTAATTTTATTTATTCAACAAGGAATAAAATCATGATTACGCGGCTTATCTTGATTTTCTTTCCCTTATGCGGGGATACTTGGCCGGCCAAGTGCCACACCATCGGCAGGGAGCGAGAAAGCGTGCTGGAACACGACGGGGAAATGCCCGGGGCAGGGGAGGCGATGCTTGCCCTGGAGTCGCTTACCCGGGCCGGGGAAGTGCTTTCCGAGGCGCCCGAAGGCGTCTCGACGAGCGTTCCTGGGGGCGTGCATATCGGCGCCGAGAGCGATATCGAGGCGGTGGGCCTGTGGCTGAACGAATACCGCGCCAGCCCCCAGACCTGGCGGGCCTATCGCCGCGAGGCGGAGCGGCTGCTGCTGTGGCTCGATCGGCAGGGGCTGCGGCTTGGCCAGGTGCGCCGGGAGCATCTCGACGCCTTCGAGGCCTTCCTCGGCGACCCGCGCCCCCGGGAGGCGTGGATCGGCCCGCCGCGCTCGCGGCGTTCGCCCGAATGGCGCCCCTTTCGCGGCCCCTTGTCGCCGGCCAGTCGCCGCCAGAGCCTGGTGATCCTCCAGGGACTCTTCGCCTGGCTGGCGGAGGCGGGCTGGGTCGCCCATAACCCCTTTCGGCTGATGCGCGACAAGCGCCGCCGCCTGGACAATCGCCAGACCAGCATCGAGCGTTACCTGGAGCGCCCCCTCTGGGAGTGGTTCTGGGCGTGGCTCAATCGCCCGCCGGCGGAGCCCGCCACGCCACGTCAGCGCTTCGAGTGGCAGCGTCGACGCCTGGTCTTCGGCTTCGCCTACCTGCTGGCCCCGCGGATCGCCGAGATAAGCGCCGCCCGCATGGGCGATTTCCGGCGCCGGGAGGGGCGCTGGTGGTGGGAAGTGATCGGCAAGGGGAGCAAGCGGGCACTGATTCCGGTGCCACCGGATATGCTCGTCCTGCTCGGCGACTGGCGAGAGGAACTGGGCCTGCCCCCCGAGCCGCTGCCGGAGGAGGACGAGCCGTTACTGCGCAGCCTGGACGGGCGCCGCGGCCTGGGTGACAACCGCCTCTACCGGCTGATCCGCGAGAGCTTCGCCGCGGGGGCCGAGGCCCTGGAGGCACTGGGCGATGCCCTGAGGGCCCGCCAGCTGCGTCGCGCCACCCCCCACTGGCTGCGTCACACCGCCCTGACCCATCAGGCCCAGGCAGGAGTCGAGCTGCGCTATCTGGCGGCCACGGCGCGTCATGCCCGGCTCGATACCACCGCCCGCTACTTGCATGCCGAGGCCGAGGAGTGGCATCGCCAGCAGGCGCGTCATGGCCTGGGGTCGGCAACGGAGCCATAGGACAGGGCAGACGAGGCGGGCGAATGGGAAGAGCAGCCAGCCTATCCCAACCAGGGAGGCGCGGACGAGAGAAGCGGCGGGGCGGACGAGCCGGGGAGGGAGCCTGTATAATGGGGCCATTACCAGCGAGGAGTTTTCATGAGCATCGACACCACCGCCGAGCAGGCGCAGCAGGAGCTGCTGGAAGAGTTCGAACTGTTCGATAACTGGATGGATCGCTACCAGTACATCATCGACCTGGGCAAGCAGCTGCCGGATTTCCCCGACGAGTGGAAATGCGACGAGCACAAGATCCAGGGCTGCCAGTCCAATGTGTGGATGCGTCACCGCCTGGAGGCAGGGCGCCTGCACTTCGATGCCATCTCCGACGCCGCCATCGTCTCGGGGCTGATCGCCGTGCTGCTGCGCATCTACAGCGACCGCCCGCCGGCGGAGATCCGCGACACCCGGCCCGACTTCCTCGCCGCCCTGGGGCTCGACAAGCACCTGTCACCGACCCGCAGCAACGGCCTGCACGCCATGCTCAATCGCATCTACGAGGTCGCCGAGCGGGCCGCCGCCTAAGCCCCGACTCATCGCGGATAATCCTGTTGGTCAGACAGTTGGCAAAGGGGCGGCCCAATCGGTCAGGTCCCGGCGCCTTGCCGCACGGGCCTTCTGCGTTGGCGTTCCCGGGCGAGGATCGCCTCGGCATCCAGGTCGGCGATGGCCCCTTCGGCGGGAATCTCTCCGGCCAGCCGCAAAGCCTGGTAGCGCCCACAGCAGACGCGCAGGAAGGAGGCGAAACTGCCCTGGTCGTGACCGGCTTCGTCGCACTCCCGCGCGAGCCGGCCGATCAGTCGGGCCAGGCTATGACCATCGCGGTGGGCGATCTCCTCCAGCACCTCCCAGTAGAAGCGCTCCAGGCGCACGCTGGTGGAGATCCCCTCCAGGCGCAGCGATCGGGTCTGCGCCTCCCATAGGCTCGGCTCGGCACCGATAAAGAGTCGACACATGATTGTCTGCTCCCATGCTAAATGACCGGGAACACCAGGGTACTCCCGGTCCGAGCATATCGGGAGCCTAGACTTCGAGCCGTGCCCCCAGCACGGCCATGAATTGCGCCAGCCAGGCGGGATGTGCCGGCCAGGCCGGAGCGGTGACCAGGCGGCCATCGGTGACGGCGGCATCCACGGCGATATCGGCATAGTGACCGCCGGCGAGCTCCACCTCGGGCCGGCAGGCCGGGTAGGCGGCGCAGCGGCGCCCCTCCAGCACCCCGGCGGCGGCCAGTAGCTGGGCGCCGTGACAGATCGCCGCCACCGGCTTGTCGGCGTCGAAGAAGTGACGCACCAGGGCAATGACCTTGTCATTCAGGCGCAGGTACTCCGGGGCGCGGCCACCGGGAATCACCAGGCCGTCGTAATCGTCCGGCGTGACGCCGGCGAAATCCGCATTGAGGGCAAAGCGGTGGCCGGGCTTCTCGGTATAGGTCTGGTCGCCTTCGAAATCATGGATGGCGGTGGCCACGCTGTCGCCGGCGACCTTGTCGGGGCAGACCGCATCGACCCGATAGCCCACCGCCTGCAGGGCCTGGAAGGGCACCATGATCTCGTAATCCTCGACGAAATCCCCGCACAGCAGCAGCAGTCGTTTGGTGGACATGGCGTCACTCCTCCTCGTGATCTTGTGATTGGCGTCTCCGCCACCGGCGGAGAGAATCATTCTGGCACGGCGCGAATCGCGCGAGGTGGTAGCGGGCTACTACGTCAGTCAGGGGGCAGGGCGAGGAGGGGCTTCAATGGTCTCGGCAGTCGTCGTGGCGGGGCCGTAAGTGCTCGTCGAGCTCGGGGTCTTCGCGGCAGAGTCGCTCGCTGGGGCCGCCGGGGACCGGGTCGATGCCGCCCTCGGCGCCGGGGTGGCAGCGCAGGATGCGCCGAGCCGCCATCCAGCCCCCCTTGAGGGGGCCATGCACCCGGAGGGCCTCCACCGTGTAGTGGGAGCAGCTCGGCCAGTAGCGACAGCGGGGGCCCAGCAGGGGGCTGATCCCCCACTGGTAGAGGCGCACCAGGCCGATCATCAAGGCAGCCAGCAGCCGGCTCAGCGAGGCAGCCAGGCCGCGTCGCAAGGCGGCGAGCCCGCCGGCCGGGCGGCGCATGCTAGGCCTTGCCCGGCCCATAGAGGGTGTCCGGGTCGATCAGCGGCTCACTATCGACGCGCCCCTGGTCGGCATCCAGGCTCACATAGAAGCAATGACGCCGCCCGGTGTGGCAGGCGGGGCCGGTCTGGTCGACCTGCAGCAGCAGGGTGTCGCCGTCGCAGTCCAGGGCCGCTGACTTGAGGTGCTGCTGCTGGCCGGAGCTCTCGCCCTTGCGCCACAGCTTGCCCCGCGAGCGGGACCAGTAGCAGACGCGGCCACTACGCAGGGTCTCCTCCAGGGCCTCGCGGTTCATCCAGGCCATCATCAGCACTTCGCCGCTATCATGCTGCTGGGCGATGGCGGGAATCAGCCCGGCGTCGTTCCAGGCCAGCGCATCCAGCAGTCGGTCAGTGGACTCGCGGGTATCCAGGGGGGCGCGCTCCAGCGCCTTGAACAGCTCACTCATGTGACTCTCGCAATCGCGGTAATAAAAAAGGGCAGGGCACTATCCCTGGCTCGCTTCCAGGGTCGGGGCCGAAGCGGCCTGCCCCTGGCGGCAGTCGTCGCAGCTACCCAGCAGTTCGATGGTCTGACGCTCGACGCGGAACCCCAGTTCCCGGGCGCGCCCGGCGAGCTGGGCATCCACGTCGTCCAGGTGCAATTCCTCGACGCGCCCGCAATGACGGCAGATCAACAGCTGAAAGCCATGGGCGTGCTCGGGACAGGGGCAGGCCACATAGGCATTGAGGGATTCGATGCGGTGTACCAGGCCCTGCTCGATCAGGAAATCGAGGGCCCGATAGACGGTGGGAGGGCGGGCCGCCGCGTGCTCCAGGGCCAGCCGATCGAGCAGGTCATAGGCCTTGAGACCCCCCGGGGAGTCGGCGATCAGCGCCAGGACGCGCCGCCGAATGGGCGTGAAACGTGCGCCTCTCGCCTGGCATTGGCGCTCGGCCCGCTCGAGCAGTTGTCGGGAATGGGGCATGAAAAAGGGTCCTGTCGATACCAGCGTTCAGTCTACCAGAGGCCGGACCCGCCGGCAGCCGCCGGGGCTCAGGCCGGCACCCCGGATACCGGCAGCTCCGAGGCCCGCGCGAAATGGCGCTGCGCGAAGGCGACCCGATCGGCGACCGGGAGCCCGGCGGGTTGCCGCTCGATCAGATCGAGTCGAGCGCGCAGGCCCTCGCCGTTGGCCATCTGAATCGCCAGGCCGGGACGGGCATTGAGTTCCAGCAACATCGGGCCATGTCGCGCATCGAGCACCATATCGGTGCCCAGGTAGCCCAGGCCGGTCATCTCATAGCACCCCGCGGCCAGGGTCAGCAGGGTGCCCCAGTCGGGAATCCGCAGGCTGGCCAGCTCATGGCCGGTGTCCGGATGGCTGGCCTGGGGACGATCGAACTGCACGCCCCGCAGCGCCGTGCCGGTGGCGATATCCAGGCCCACCCCCACGGCGCCCTGGTGGAGGTTGGCCTTGCCATCGGAGGCGGCCGTCGAGAGGCGCATCATGGCCATCACCGGGTAGCCCTGGAAGACGATCACGCGGATATCCGGCACGCCCTCGTAGGTATATTCGGTCAACGATGGATCGAAGTGGATCAGATCCTCGATCACCGCCACATCCGGCGAGCCGCCCAGGGAGTAGAGCCCGGAGAGGATATTGGAGACATGCCGCTCCAGGTCCTCGCGACTCAGGTGGGCACCACTGGGTTTGACGTAGGCGTCACCATCGCGCCTCTCGATGACCAGGATGCCCTTGCCGCCGCTGCCCTTGGCGGGCTTGATCACGAACCCCTGCCGCTCTTCCACGAGCGCCGCCACCTGCTTGACCCCGAACTGGGTGGTCACGGTGCCGATCAATGCCGGCGTGGTGATGCCATGGCGTTCCGCCAGCAGCTTGGTCTTGAGCTTGTCGTCCACCAGAGGGTAGAGACGCCGCCGATTGTAGCGGCCGATATAGCGGATATTGCGCCGATTCATGCCGATAATGCCCTTGGCATGCAGCTTGCCCGGACGGGTCCAGCCCAGGGCCCAGGCCAGGACGCTCGAAGGGGAGGTCGCCATGCTCAATCCTCCGCCACCGGCTTGAAGCGACGCAGCTCCAGCAACCGATAGCCGGTGTAGTTACCCGCCAGCAGGATCAGCGCCATCAGCACCAGCTGCAGGCCCAGGAAGTTGAAGGTGATATGACGAATCCAGGGATTGTTCATGGCCAGATAGGCCAGCACCGCGGTCAGCAGGCTGCCGCCGCCCTGGATCAGTACCTGCTTGGGACCCTCCTCCTCCCAGAGGATCGACATCCGCTCGATGGTCCAGGCGAGGATGATCATCGGGAAGAAGGTGATGGTCAGGCCGGCGTTGAGGCCGAAACGGTAGGAGAGCACCGAGAAGATGGAGATGATCGCGATGACCGTGATGATCACCGCCGACACCCTCGCCACCAGCAGCAGGTTGAGGTGCGACAGGTAGCTGCGAATCACCAGCCCCACGGAGACCACCAGCAGGAAGCCGATCAGCCCGGTTGACAGGCTGGTCTGGATAAAGGCCAGGGCGATCAGCACCGGCATAAAGGTCCCGGAGGTCTTGATCCCCACCAGGATACGTAGCAGCACCACCACCAGGGCGCCGATGGGAATCAGCAGGATGGTCTGGAAGAGCGCCTGCTCTTCCAGCGGCAGGCTGTGAATGGAGAAGTTGAGCAGGGTATCGTCGGCCAGCTGGCTGCGTACCGCCGAGGCCGCCGGCTGATTATGGGTGAGAATGGAGAAACTGACCCGGGAGTTGCTGCCCCCCTGGACCTCCAGCACCGCTTCCCCGGCGCTCTCCCACAGCAGCAGGTCATCGGGGCGCCCCTGTTCGCCCGTCTCGGGGTGGAACAGCGCCCAGTCGTTGCCGTCGAAGACCTGAATCCACGGCGCCAGGCTCTGGCGGCGGCGCCCATCCTCCAGGCGCAGGCCACTGACTTCCCGGGCGGCGATACCGGCCTGGTTGAGTAGCCGGACCAGCAGGGGAGCGCGGTCGTACTGGGTCAGCAACAGGCGGGTGTTCTCGCTCTGACGATCGCCGCTCATGTCGCGGATCAGCTCCCGGGCGAAGGTAAAGGGCGAAGCGCTGCGGGCCCAGGCGCGCTCGATCACCTGACGGGCGGCGGTATCGTAGGGGCGTTCCCAGAGGATCTGACGGGGCAGGGCGGGCAGGGCCTGCGGCGGTGCCTCGGCGTCCGGGGCCACCAGCATCTGCACCGTGTAATAGAGCTGCTGGGAGCCATTGGCCTCGCGGATGGTCCACTGGGCCCGACGGCCGCCGTTCTCCTCCCGAAACGCCAGGCCATAGCCGGAGGAGGCGGTGTGCTCGGTCAACAGCCGATAGCCCTGCTGATGGCTGGGCAAGGCCATATCGACGATCACCGGCTCGCCATGGGCGGTCAGGTTCACCTGGGCCTCGATTTCCCATACCTGGCGCTGCTCACCGGGGAGCCAGGGTACGTCGAATTGCAGATGGCGATGCAGGCTCAGGCCGATACCGGCCAGCATCAGCACACTTACCAGCAGATAGAAGGGCAGTCGCGACATGGGGGCTTCCTTGATCGAACCGGGCGGCGGGGGCCGGCCCGGAGTAATAGCACTGGCTCGGTCGGCGAGCCGACCCGCGGAGCATTCAGGACTCGCCGTCGTCCAGGTCTAGCGCCTCATCGGCGGCGGCCTCGTCGGCGGGGCGACCACCGGGGAACTCCGGTCGCGGATGGAGGTAGCGCTCGGCCACATCGATTATCGCGATATCCATCATAAAGCGGCGCCCCAGCAGTACCGGGTAGTTGAGGTGGGTGCGATCATTGAGGGTGAACTCCACCGGCTGGCGAATCGGCCCCAGGGTCATCACCAGGCTGACCACCGGACGCGACTCGCTGCCGGCGGCCTGGAGGATACGGACTCGCCGTTCCACCGGGGCTTCGATCCACGCCTCGCGCACGCCATCCACCACCACGTCGTCATCGGTGAGTCCCAGGCGAAAACGCACCCAGTCCTGGCCGTCCCGCTCGAAGGGAGTGATCTCCTGGGCCGAGAGCGAGGAGGTGTTGGCCCCCGAGTCGACCCGCGCGCGCAGATAAGTGCCGACCTCGGGCAGCCCGATCCACTCCGCACGGCCCAGCACCTGCTTGCCCTCCAGTTGGGAGCTGTCGACGCTCTCGCACTGGCGGCCGGACGGCGGTGATGCCTCGTCACGCCGCGCCAGGTCGTCGCGCATCGCGCTCAGGCGATCGCCCAGCTCGCGGATATCCGCCAGCAGGTAGCGACCCAGGCGGGCCTGGCGATCCTGCCAGTCGAGGCGGCTATCGCAACGCGCCACCAGCTGCGTTTCCAGGGCATCCATGCGTGCCTGGAAGGCCGCGGCGCTGACGGGAGGTGGCTCGGGCTCGACGACGGGCTGGCGGACACACCCCGCGAGCAGCAACAGACCGAGTCCGGTCAGCGTCAGGGATGTCAGGCGTCGTGATCGCGGCGAAGAGAACATGGGTGGGCGTGGGTCCTTTGCGGGTCTTACCGTTTCGTCGGTGGCTGCGATGATGGCCAATAAGAGAAGCGCCGCGCGCGGCGGTCCTTGCCAACGCAAGGGCATCCGTCGATGGTTCAGGACACCCGGAAACGGCGACAACATCATGACAGAGCGGCGCAAGCTGTCAATGTGGCGAGGCTTGCGAGAGAGGCTCAACGACCATGTCAGGTGCCGGGCTCCCAGCCTTGATTTAACATAATATACATTATGCGTAGCTGTGTGCCGGGACCCGGCACACCGCCGATCCTTATGGTCACGCCTGCTCGTATGGCTATTGACTGCCCATCGAGATCGACGGGCGCGATAACGATGGATGACGCTTCGAATCTCGACGACTGAACCCAGACGAGCGCGCCCCCGGCCATGGCCGGGGGCGCGTCTTACCTAGCTAATCGATCAGGCACGATCTCAGAGCGGCTGGCTGTCGTCGGCCTCGTCCGCCGGCGCATAGGAGCCATCCTCGCGGTGCACTTCATTGCCACTCAGGCCCGGGGTAAAGACGCAGGCCAGGTGCATGGTCTTGTGGGCGCGCAGCAGGTGCTCATCGTGCTGATCGAGGATATAGATGTCGCCCGGCTTGATCGGCCAGATCTTGCCATCGGCCAGGGTCTCCACCTCGCCTTCCCCTTCGATGCAGTAGACCGCCTCGAAATGGTGCTTGTAGTGGATATGGGTCTCGGTACCCTCGAAGATACGGGTGATATGGAAGGAGCAGTTGCCGCCGTCGTCGGCGAGGCTCAGGCGGGTGCTATCCCAGTTGCCGTTCTCGGCCTTGACCAGGCGGTCGGTCTTGCGGGCCTCTTCCAGGTTACGAACGATCATCGCACTATCCTCATGCTGAAGCGGTGACGGGCGCCCTCTCCGGGCGCCCGGTTAAGTCAGGGTGGGTGACGCGGCTTAGAAGACCGCCTTGACGCTGGCCTCGAGGATATCCAGGGCCTCGAGCAGGTCTTCATCACCGATGGTCAGCGGGCACAGGCACTTCACCGCCTGGCCGTCGTGGCCGCTGGTCTCGATCACCAGGCCGCGCTGGAAGGCCTCGGCGGTGATCTTGTCGGCACGCTCGCCGCTGCCCACGTCCAGGGCGCGCATCAGGCCGCGACCGCGCTCGGAGGCGGTGATGCCTTTCTCGCCCAGATAGTCGGCCAGCTGCTGGAAGCGCTCGGCGACGATGCGCCCCTTGCGCTGGACGTCGCGCTCGAGCTTGTCGTCGCTCCAGTAGGTGCGCAGCGCGGCGGCGGCGGTCACCATGGCCAGGGAGAAGCCCCGGAAGGTGCCGTTGTACTGGCCCGGCTTCCACTTGTCGAGCTCGGGACGCATCAGCACATGGGCGAACGGCAGGCCATAGCCGGACAGCGACTTGGAGTTGGTCACGATATCCGGGGTGATGCCGGCATGTTCGAAGCTGAAGAACTTGCCGGTGCGGCCGCAGCCGGCCTGGATATCGTCGACGATCAGCAGAATCTGGTGCTCGCGGCAGATCTTCTCCAGGCGCTTGAGCCAGTCGAGGCCGGCGGGGTTGATGCCGCCCTCCCCCTGCACCGTCTCGACGATGACCCCGGCGGGCAGGTCCAGGCCGCTGGAGTTGTCGCCCAGCAGCTTCTCGAAGTAGTCGAGGGTATCCACCGCCTCGCCCATGTAGCCGTCGAAGGGCAGGAAGGCGGCGCCCTGGGTGGGGATGCCGCCGGTGGCCTCGCGGAACTTGCGGTTGCCGGTGGTGGCCAGGGCGCCCATGGTCACGCCATGGAAGCCGTTGGTGAAGGAGATGATGTTGTGGCGACCGGTGGCCACCCGGGCCAGGCGAATCGCGGCTTCCACCGCGTTGGTTCCGGTCGGCCCCGGCAGATGCACCTTGTAGTCCAGGCCACGCGGCTTGAGGATCACCTCGTCGAGGGCCTCCAGGTAGTCGCGCTTGGCCTCGGTCCACATGTCCAGGCCGTGGACGATACCGTCGGAGGCCAGGTAATCGAGCAGCGCCTGCTTGATCTTGGGGTTGTTGTGGCCGTAGTTGAGGGTACCGGCACCGGCGAGGAAGTCGATGTACTCCTTGCCGTCTTCCGCGGTCAGGCGAGCGCCCTGGGCCTTGGTGAAGACCACCGGAAAGGAACGGGAATAGGTGCGAACTTCGGATTCCATGCGTTCAAGAATCTGGGTCTGCATTGGATCTCCTAGCGAAACGGGAATCAATAGGGTGAGTGGCGCCGGCCGCAGGGCCGTCGCCAGCGAATCGGGGGTGGGACCTAGATCAGCGCCGGCTGGAAGGGGCCGATACGCACCAGGTTTTCCGGATCGTGCTCGCCGCCGAGCTGATCGGTGGAGAAATACTCGCGGCTGTTCAGGGGCGCCTGCCAGCGATCGGCCAGGCGAGTAAAGAGTCCCCAGGACGCCTCGTTGTCCGGCGTGATGGTGGTCTCCAGGTGGCGCACCTCGGCCTGCTCCTCGCGGCGCATTACCGCCTCGACCAGGCGACGGGCCAGGCCGGTGCCGCGGGCCTTTTCACCCACCGCCACCTGCCACAGGAAATAGGTGTCGGGCGCATTGCTCTTCACGTAGCCGGAGACGAAGCCGACGATCTCGCCCTCCTCGTTGGTGGCTACCGCGCAGGTATCGCGGAACTGGGTCGCCAGCAGCAGGTAGGCGTAGGCGGAGTTGACGTCCAGCGGCGGACACGCCTTGACCAGTTCATAGATGCCCCAGCCGTCGTCCGGATTGGGCTTGCGGATAAACAGCGGTGACTGGGGATTTCCCACCACGGCGTCGGCCACGCTGGGGCGGGCCAGATCGGAGGAGGGGGTGAAGGGATGCGTCGATACGTTCATGGTTATAGTTCGCTGTTGGCGAATTCGCCCACTACGATAACAAGGATTTATGCATAAATCAAAAGGCGCCTTATCATCGTTGGGCGTATCCATAATCCCTGGTTATGTTCACTGAGTGAGGCCACTCATCACCCTGAGTTTAGTCGCGGATACCGCGGCCGTTGGTCCTTTACGCCAGCCGATAACGACGAAGGCCATCCACGCGGGATGGCCTTCAGGGTGCCGACGGCGGATGACGCCGGCATGACGCTGCGGTGACTTACTGTGGCTAGCGGCGGCTGACGCTGCGCAGGGTCACGAACTCCTCGGCGCCGGTGGGGTGAATGCCCACGGTGGCATCGAAGTCGGCCTTGGTCAGGCCGGCCCGCACGGCGATGGCGATCCCCTGGATCACCTCGCCGGCCTCCTCGCCCACCATATGGGCGCCCACCACCACGTCGCTTTGATCATCGACGATCAGCTTCATCAGGCAGCGCTCCTCGCTGCCGGAGAGGGTGTGCTTCATGGGCCGGAAGTCGGTGCGGTAGACGCGGATGGCCCCACAGCGTTCCCGGGCCGCTTCTTCGGAGAGCCCCACGGTACCGATATTGGGGTGGCAGAAGACCGCGGTGGCGATCTTGTCGTAGTCGAGCGGCTTGGGGGTACCCTCGCCGAAATGCGCCTGCACCATCTGCATCGCCTCGGCCAGGGCCACGGGGGTCAGCTCGGGGCCACCGATGATATCGCCCAGGGCCAGCACGGAGGGCACCGAGGTCTCGAAACGCTCGTTGACCCTGAGGGTGCCGTCCTCGTCGAGTTCGACGCCCAGGGCGTCGAGCCCCAGGCCGGCCAGGTTGGGCTTGCGCCCGGTGGCCGCCAGCACCGCATCCACCTCCAGCACCTCGCCGCTGGTGAGCATCACCTTGAGGACCTCGCCCTCCTTGTCGATGCGCTCGATATTGGTCTCGAAGTGGAGGTTGACGCCCTTCTTGGCCATCTCGTCCCGGGTGAACTCACGGACCTCGTTATCGAAGCCGCGCAGGAACAGCTCGCCGCGATAGACCAGGTGAGTATCGCTGCCCAGGCCATTGAAGATGCTGGCGAACTCCACGGCGATATAGCCGCCGCCGAGGACCAGGAAACGCTGGGGAAAGCGTTCCAGATCGAAGACCCGGTTGGAGTCCAGGACGTGCTCCTTGCCGGGAAAGTCCGGCACCCAGGGCCAGCCGCCGGTGGCCACCAGGATCTTCTCGGCACTCAGGACCTCGCCGGCCACCTCGACGCGATGGGCATCCAGCACCTTGGCTCGGCCATTGATCAGGCGCACCCCGGCGCCCTCCAGCAGGCGACCATAGATACCGTTGAGGCGCTTGATCTCTTCGATCTTGTTGTCGCGCAGGGTCGCCCAGTCGAAGCGTGGCGCCTCGGCCAGGCTCCAGCCGAAGCCGGCGCTCTCCTCGAAGGCATCATGATAATGGGCCGCGTAGGAGTAGAGCTTCTTGGGGACGCAACCGACGTTGACGCAGGTGCCCCCCAGGTAGCGATCCTCGGCGACGGCGACGCGTGCACCGGTGGCCGCCGCGGTGCGGGCGGCACGCACGCCGCCGGAGCCGGCGCCGATGACGAAGAGGTCATAATCGAACTGGGACACGAAGTTCTCCTGAAACCTTGGACGAAAGGGATGGCGCGATGATACCACCGGCACCCGGGCTTGACAGGCTCTTGGCCAGATAGGCGATAACTATCAATGTCATAGATCACCACCGATGGACGGCCCACTTTTCTCCTCACCGCGGTAGACTAGAGGCTTCCGGTGGCGCCTCCCCCTGGCGCACCACTCGCCCAGCCACAGAGCGAATGCATGAAAAAAGAGATCAAACGCCTCGTCGAGCGCAATCGCCAATGGGCCGACGGGGTCCGCCGGCAGGATCCCGGCTTCTTCGATCGTCTGGCGCAGCAGCAGAATCCCGATTACCTGTGGATCGGCTGCTCCGATAGCCGGGTCCCGGCCAACCAGATCATCGACCTGCCCCCCGGCGAGGTCTTCGTGCATCGCAACGTGGCCAACCTCCTCCACCACAACGACCTCAACGCCCTCTCGGTCCTGCAGTACGCCGTCGAAGTGCTTCGGGTACGCCATATCATGGTGGTGGGCCACTACGGCTGCGGCGGGGTGCGTGCCGCCGTGGAGGGCGGCGACAACGGCATGGTGGATATCTGGCTGCATTCGGTGCGCGAACTCTATGCCCGGCACCGGAAGGAACTGAGCCACCTCAGCCTGGAGGCGCAGGTGGACCGCATGTGCGAGCTCAATGCCCAGGCCCAGGTCAACAACCTGTGCCGCACCAAGATCGTCCAGCATGCCTGGCAGCGGGGCCAGCCGCTGGCGGTACACGGCTGGGTCTATGGCCTCAAGGATGGCCATGTCACCGACCTGGGCTGCACGGTAGAGCGCCTCGACCAGGTGGACTCCCTCTACCGTATCGAAGGCCTAAACCCGGCAGGCTAAGGTCCCATGGGGCCACCCCGTCCCATGGGACCCGGCCACCGATTCCCCGGGCAATGATGCGGTTGGCGTATAGGCACTGTCATTATTTCGATTGTGCCGATTCCGCGGGGCTCTCTATGGTTAGTGTCGTCACAACACATAACAACCCGTTAGGGATACGACGACATGACTTTCAAGAAGACCCTGCTGGCGTCCGTGATCGGCGCCGCCCTGGCCGCCACCGCCCTCCCCGCCAGCGTCTCCGCCGAGACCCTGCGCATCGGCTATACCGCCGACCCGGAGACCCTGGATATCCATGAGCAGCTCTCCGGCGGCATGCTGCGGCTCTCTCACCTGGCCTTCGACCCCTTGGTGCGCTGGACCCAGGACTTTCAGTTCGAGCCGCGCCTGGCCACTGCCTGGGAGCAGGTCGACGACACCACCGTGCGCCTGAGCCTGCGCGAAGACGTCACCTTCCACTCCGGCAACCCCTTCACCGCCGCGGACGTGGTCTGGACCCTCGAACGGCTCAAGGAGAGCCCCGATTACCGGGCCATCTTCGAGCCCATCGCCGGGGCCGAGGCGATCGACGAGCATACCGTGGAGATCACCACCGACGGTCCCTACCCGCTGCTGCTCAACCTCGCCACCTATATCTTCCCGATGGACAGCCAGTTCTACACCGGCACCACCGAGGATGGCCGCGATCGCGGCGAGATCGTCAAGGCCGGCAACTCCTTCGCCTCGCGCCATATCTCCGGCACCGGTCCCTTTATCGTCACCGAGCGTCGCCAGGGCGTGCGGGTGGAGATGGAGCGCTTCGACGACTACTGGGACGAGGACAGCGAGGGCAATGTCTCGCGTATCGTGCTGACCCCCATCGCCGAGAACGCCGCCCGGGTCTCGGCCCTGCTCTCCGGCGGCGTCGACTTTATCGATGCGGTGCCCCCCAACGACCTGGAGCGGGTCCGCGAGGCCCAGGGCATCGACCTGGTGGAGGTGCCCGGCACGCGGATCATCGGCCTGCAACTCAATCAGGCACGGGTCGAGGCCTTCGCCGATCCTCGGGTGCGTCAGGCGGTGGCCTACGCCATCAACCAGGAGGGCATCGCCGACCGCCTGATGCGCGGCTTCGCCAGCCCCGCGGCGCAGTTCTCGCCCCCCGGCTACTCCGGCCACAATCCCGAGCTGACCCCGCGCTATGATGTGGAACGGGCCCAGGCGCTGATGGCCGAGGCCGGTTACGCCGACGGCTTCAGCATCGACATGATCGCCCCCAACAACCGCTACGTGAACGACGCCCAGATCGCCCAGGCGGTGGCCAATATGCTGGCGCGCATCAATATCGACGTGAACCTGCGCACCATGCCGCTGGCCCAGTACTGGCCCGAGTATGACGAGCGCACCTCCGACATGGCGATGATCGGCTGGCACGCCGACACCGAGGACAGCGCCAACTTCTTCCAGTACCTCTCCGCCTGCATCGACACCGAGACCGGCGCCGGCCAGTACAACTACGGCAGCTACTGCAACGAGGAGATCGATGCCCTGGTGGCCCGCGCCGACCGCGAGACCGATACCCAGGCGCGCAATGCCATGCTCCAGGAGGCCGAGGCCATGCTCCATGAGGACGCCGGCTATATCATGCTGCACTGGCAGAACCTGGCCTATGGCGCCCGCGATGGCGTGGACATTGCCCCGGTGGTCAATGCCCTCGACTTCCCCTACCTGGGCGACCTGGTGATCCAGGGCGAGTGATCCCCCCCGGCCATCGCCCCGATGGCCGGCCCCCTCGCCCGTGATGGGCGAGGGGGTCCTTTAGCCACACCCCAGACAGGCTTACCCCCATGATCGCCTTTCTTACCAAGCGGCTGATGCACGCCCTGCTGGTGATGTTCATCATCAGCGTCATCGCCTTCGCCATCCAGGACAACCTGGGCGATCCCATCCAGCAGATGGTCGGCCAATCGGTCCCCGAGAGCGAGCGTGAGGCGCTCCGCGAGCAGTTCGGCCTCAACGACCCCTTCCATGTGCAGTACCTGCGCTTCGCCGGCAATGCCCTGAGTGGTGACTTCGGCACCTCCTACTTCTACCGGGAGCCGGCCCTGGAGGTGATCGCCCGTCACCTGCCGGCGACCCTCGAGCTGGTCTTCGGCGCCACCCTGCTGATCGTGCTGCTGTCGGTGCCCATCGGCGTCTACAGCGCCATCAAGCCCCGCGCCTGGATCTCGCGTTTCTTTATGGGCGCCTCGATCATCGGCATCTCGATTCCGGTCTTCCTCACCGCCATCCTGCTGATCCAGGTCTTCTCCATCGGCATCACCGTGAGTTTCTTCCCCGAGTCCACCGCCTGGGGCGCCTGGCTCAACGGCCTGCTCTCCACCCACGGCGGCATGCCCTCTTTCGGTCGCGGCCAGGACCTGGTGCCGGTGGTCGGCCACTGGGAGACCAACCTGGCCAGCCTCGGCGGCCTGACGCACCTGGTGCTGCCCTCGGTGGCCCTGGCCTCGATCATGCTGCCGCTGTTTATCCGCCTGATCCGCGCCGAGATGATGGAGGTGCTGCAGTCGGAGTACGTCAAGTTCGCCCGGGCCAAGGGCATCGGCGTGCGGCGCATCTATTTCGTGCATGCCCTGAAGAACACCATGCTGCCGGTGATCACCGTCGGCGGGGTGCAGATCGGCACCATGGTG
Organism: Halomonas sp. NCCP-2165; assembly: GCF_023708045.1. Classification (NCBI taxonomy): domain Bacteria; kingdom Pseudomonadati; phylum Pseudomonadota; class Gammaproteobacteria; order Oceanospirillales; family Halomonadaceae; genus Halomonas; species Halomonas sp. NCCP-2165. Next base: position 4,346 of record NZ_BRCY01000002.1, on the reverse strand, counting down.
GCCTATACCATCCTCACCGAGACGGTCTTCCAGTGGCCCGGCATGGGCCTGATGTTCCTGGACGCCATCAACCGCGCCGATATCCCGCTGATCGTCGCCTACCTGATGATCGTCGGCGTCATCTTCGTGGTCACCAACACCCTGGTGGACCTGATCTACGGCCTGGTGAACCCCACCGTCAAACTGACAGGCAAGCCCGCATGAGTACGACCTCCTCCTCCCCGGCGGCGACCCCGGCCGGGGGCCGCTGGCAGCGGCTGCGCGACTCCTATCTGTGGTACAGCTTCAAGCGCGACCGCGGCGCCCAGTTGTGCCTGGCGACCCTGCTCGCCCTGGTCGGCATGGCGCTGCTGGCCCCCTGGCTGGCCCCCACCGACCCCTACGACCTGGCGCAGATCGATATCCTCGCCTCGGAGCTGCCGCCCTTCTGGATCGACGGCAGTGACCCCGCCTACACCCTGGGCACCGACGCCCAGGGGCGCGACCTCTGGTCGATCATCCTCTACGGCACCCGGGTGTCGCTGCTGATCGGCTTCGGCGCGGTGCTGCTCCAGGCCCTGCTGGGGGTGGTCTTCGGCCTGCTGGCCGGCTACCTGGGCGGCCGCGTGGATGCCCTGCTGATGCGCCTGGCGGATATCCAGCTCTCCTTCTCCACCCTGATGGTGGCCATCGTGGTGGGGGCCGTGGTCAAGGCCACCCTGGGCGGCGGCTTCTACAGCGACTACGCCATCCTGATGCTGATCCTGATCATCGGCCTGGCCGAATGGCCCCAGTACGCCCGCACGGTACGCGCCTCGGTGCTAGCCGAGAAGCGCAAGGAGTATGTGGATGCCGCCAAGGTGATGGGCCTGAAGTCGCGGCGCATCATGTTCCGCCATGTGCTGCCCAACACCCTGTCGCCGATCTTCGTCATCTCCACGGTGCAGATCGCCAACGCCATCATCTCCGAGGCGGCACTATCCTTTCTGGGACTGGGCATGCCGGAGACCCACCCGTCGCTGGGCTCGCTGATCAAGGCCGGCTTCGACTACCTGCAGTCCGGGGCCTGGTGGATCACCCTGATTCCCGGCGCCTTCCTGGTGGTGCTGGTGCTGTCGATCAACCTGCTCGGCGACTGGCTGCGCGACGTCATGAACCCGCGTCTCTACAAGGGCTAAGGAGCACCTCTTATGGCACTTCTCGAAGTTCGCGACCTGGATGTGCGCTTCGCCCTGCGCCAGGGCGAGGTGCGTGCCCTGCGCAATATCAATTTCACCCTGGATCGCGGCGAACGCCTCGGCCTGGTGGGCGAATCCGGCGCCGGCAAGTCGGTGGCCGCCTTCAGCCTGCTCAACCTGATCGCCAAGCCCGGCTATATCGCCGGCGGCAGCATCCGCTTCGACGGCCAGGAACTGATCGGCCTCGGCGAGCGGCAGCTGCGGCGCATCCGCGGCAACCGTGTGTCGATGATCTTCCAGGACCCGATGATGACCCTCAATCCGGTGCTGACCATCGGCGAGCAGATGGTCGAGTGCCTCAAGGCGCATCGCCGCATCGGCTCCCGGGAGGCCCGGGCCATCGCCCTGCACAAGCTCCAGCAGGTGCAGATCCCCTCCCCGGAAACGCGCCTCGATCAGTACCCCCACGAGCTCTCCGGGGGCATGCGTCAACGGGTGATCATCGCCATCGCCCTGCTGCTGGACCCGGACATCATCATCGCCGACGAGCCCACCACGGCGCTGGACGTGACCATCCAGGCGGAGATCATGACCCTGCTGCTGGAGCTGTGCGAGAAGCACAACGTCGGCCTGATCCTGATCACCCACGACCTGGGGGTGGTCAGCCAGGTGACCCAGCGCATGCTGGTGATGTACGCGGGACGGGTGATCGAGGCCGGGCCGACCCGGGAGATCATCAACGACCCCCAGCACCCCTACACCCAGGGGCTGATGAACGCCCTGCCACAGATGGCCACCCCGGGCAGCCACCTCAATCAGATCCGTGGCAGCATGCCGCCGCTGACCCAGTTGCCCTCGGGGTGCGCCTTCCATCCCCGTTGCGACTTCGTGACCCGCGCCGATGGCGAGGAGCGCCCCGCCTGCTCCCGCCAGGTGCCCGACTTCGTGGCCTCCGGCAACTGCCGGGTGGCCTGCCATATGGTGGCGGAGATGCTGGCCCGGGAAGCCACCGCCACCGAGGAGGATCGCCCATGACCGCCCAGGCCCTGCCCCACACCGAGACGCCTACCGAGCCCCGACGCCAGCCGGCACCTCCGTCGGCCCAGGAGAATGCCCCGCTGCTGGAGATCCGCGACCTGCGCAAGCGCTTCGATCTCTCCGGCGACTTCCTCGAGCAGCTACGCTTCAAGGGCGGTCGCCTGGTGCGCCATCAGGAGTTCGTGCATGCCATCAACGGCGTGGACCTGAGCATCCGGCGCGGCGAGGCGCTCTGCGTGGTCGGCGAATCCGGCTGCGGCAAGTCCACGGTGGCGCGCACCGTGATGGGGCTGCTCTCGCCCAGTGCCGGGGAGATCCACTACGACGGGACGCGGATCGATGATCTCTCGCCCAAGGCGCTGCTGCCCTATCGCAAGCGCATGCAGATGATCTTCCAGAACTCCTATGCCTCGCTGAATCCGCGCATGACGATTCAGCAGACCCTGGAGGAGCCGATCCGCCTGCACCATCCCGACTGGGGGCGGGAGCGGGTGACCGCCAAGGTGGACGAGGTGATGGCCTCGGTGGGTATCGACCCGGAATGGGGCGCGCGCTTCGGTCACGAGTTCTCCGGCGGTCAACGCCAACGCATCGCCATCGCCCGGGCCCTGGCGGTCGACCCGGAATTTATCGTCGCCGACGAGCCGATCTCGGCGCTGGACGTGTCCATTCAGGCCCAGGTGCTCAACCTGCTGATGGATGCCCAGCAGGAGCGCCACCTCACCTACCTGTTCATCACCCATGACCTGGCGGTGGTGGAGCACTTCGGCACCCGCGTCGCGGTGATGTACCTGGGCACCGTCTGCGAGGTGGCAGCGACCCGGACCCTGTTCGCCACGCCCCGCCACCCCTATACCCAGGCGCTGCTCTCGGCGATTCCGCGCCTGGAGGACGACCGCCCCCAGCCGATTCGCCTGACCGGCGAGGTGCCGACCCCGGTGAACCTGCCCACCGGCTGCGTCTTCCATGGGCGCTGCCCCCATGCCGACGCCCGCTGCCGCCGGGAGGTGCCGAGGCTGAGGGCCCAGGCCGATGGCAGCCAGGTGGCCTGCCATGGCGTCGAGGAGGGACGCCTGTAGGGACGCTTGTAGGGACGACTGTAGAGAAACGACCGCCCAGATGGCAGAATTCACTGCCATATGGAACAAATCCAATAATAGTTTCGGCAAACCCTATAGATCATGGAAATTCGTTGGCTGGAAGACTTTATCGCCCTGGCCCGCACCCGGCACTTCTCCCGGGCGGCGGAGGCGCGCAATGTGACCCAGCCCACCTTTTCGCGACGCATCAAGCTGCTGGAAGAGGAGATGGGCACCACCCTGGTCAACCGCCAGACCCTGCCCCTCTCCCTGACCCCGGCCGGCGAGGAGTTCCTGAGCCTCTGCGACGAGGTCACCCGGCGGGTGCAGGGCACCCGGGAACGGCTGTCGCGGCTCGCCGAAGCCCAGGCCAACCGCCTGCGCCTGGCGGCGCCCCAGAGCCTGCTCTCCCACTTCCTGCCGGAATGGCTGGCGGCCCACCATGAGGAGCCGCCCCTGGAGCCCTATCTGCGCGCCACCGGTTGGCTGATCGATGACTACTTTCAGGCCCTCGACCGGGGCGAGTGCGACCTGGTGCTCTGCTACTGGCCCCAAGAGGCGCTGCCGCCGGGGCTCCCCGAGGTCGAGGGCGACTATCGACGGGTCGGCGAGGAGCGCCTGCTTCCCCTCTCGGTGCCGGATGCCGATGGACGTCCGCGCTTCTCCCTGGGCAGCGGCCCCCGGGAGAGCCTGCCCCTGATCGGCTTTCATCCCCGGGGATTGATGCATGGCGCCATCCAGGCACACCTCTCGCGCCTCGGCGAGACCCCGGCCTTCCGGGTCCTCAACGAGAGCATCCAGAGTCACAACGTTCGCGAGCTGATCGGCCTCGGCTATGGCCTCGGCTGGCTGCCGGCGCGGCTGGCCGCCCCGGCCCTGGCCCGGGGCGAGTTGGTCGCCTCCGGCGATGCCCGCTGGCAGGTCCCCCTGGAGATCCGCCTCTATCGCCATCCCGGCGTCGCCTCCGCCGCCCTGGAACACTTCTGGCAGGCCCTGCCCGAGCCACTGGCCACCCCCACCGCCCCCATCATGGAGACCCGATGATGCCGCCTCTCGCCCATGCCCAGCGTCA